>NZ_JADDYG010000120.1:9357-13861 GCF_015163535.1 Vibrio sp. OPT46
GTTTGGAAACCAATGTTTAACACAAAGTAAGCAAATATCAATGAAAGTGCATATATGTGTGACCTTTCGCCCGCATTGTGTGAGCGAAAGGTTTTGCGTGTATTACAGCTTATCTTCAATAGTTACGAGGGGAACTCTCGTTGAGACAGCGTGAAGTGCAATGTTGTGAATCATTTCATCGACCGTGGTACAGCTATCCATTAAGATCGAAACATCATACTTGTCCGCAGATTTTGAAATAGCAGTATGTGTCACGCAGTTTTGTGTCATCATTCCGCATACAAGTAACTCCGTTACATTTTTGCTTGCCAATACTTCTTCTAAACGTGTTCCTTCAAAGCTATCTGCGAAGTGCTTTACCACGATTTCGGAATTCGGCGCTAAAGCAAGAACTTCTGGGTGAATATTGGCACCGTCGCTGCCTTCATTGAAGAATGGGGCAATGCCCATGGCAGGATCGGCAATATGCTGAATATGAATCACAGGAATGTTTTGCTCATTGGCTTTAGTTATTGCTCTCTTAACATTGTCTAAAGTTGATTCTGTATTCCATAAAGGAAACTTTCCTTCCGTGAAATAGTCGTTTTGCAAATCAATTACAAGTAGGGCTTTTTGAGTCATTTTCTTTTCCTTTTATTGAGGATCATTGCGATACGAATAATATAAAGACTTTTAGCCACCTTCTTTAGAGTCTAAAATGACACAAAAGAGTCAAAAAGCGACACTTGAAGATAAATGAAAATAGCACTCGTTAATTACCCAGATAGCTCGCAAGCCTCCGTATATGGTTTAAGCGAACTCTTCGAGATGGCAAACCGTGCGGCGGCTAAATTGGGCGTTGATGTGCACTTTGAAGTAGAGATATTGGATCACTGGTCAAACACGCACTTCGATGTGAAAACAGCGGTAATGATTCCGCCTAGCGGCACTGGTCAATATTACTTAGAACCAGAGCCAGAGCTACTCGACTGGTTAAATGTCCAATATAGTAAAGGTGCGATTTTAGCCTCCGCCTGCGCTGGTACTTTTATTCTTGCTCAAACCCAGTTGTTGACCAATAAGTCTTGTACGACACACTGGGGCTTGGCTCCTTCATTAGCGAGTCAGTTTCCCGATATCCACGTAAGACAAGAAGCCATCCTTATTAACGAAGGAACGATCATTACGGCTGGGGGTATGATGTCATGGGTGGATTTAGGTTTGGAGTTGGTTTCCTTATTTGCGTCACCGGCAGTAATGCGCCTGTTAGGAAAAATGTTGGTTATTGATACTGGTCCGAGAGAGCAACGCTTTTATCAACAGTTTACTCCAAACTTCCAACATGGTGATGAGGTAATTGTTCAAATACAGCACTATATAAACGATCATTATCAAGGAAAACTGAGCAATAAAGAGCTTGCAGAGTTGAGTTGTTTAACAGAAAGGACATTGCAGCGACGCTTTAAAAAGGCGACAGGTTTCAATGTTAACCAATACATACAAAGCTTAAGAGTACAAAAAGCTTGTGATTTACTTGAGTCGACAACCCTAACATTTGACGCAATATCATTTAGAGTGGGTTACCAAGATGTGAGCGCGTTCAGGAAAATATTTAATAGAATCGTAGGTTTAACACCGAAGTCGTTCAGATCTCGGTTCTGTTCATGAACGCCAGAAGTAAGATAATGTTGGTATTAAACATTTATAACTCAGAAGCAAACACCGCATATTTTTACAAGCTGGCTTAGCGTGATGAAAAGGGATAACAAGCTAAGCCAACCGTAGCGCACTCCTAATTACTGAACATTTTGTAGAATGCTTAAAGGGTTCTCAAATTACAATGACTTGTATAGGTCGTTGTTAATCACAAAAGCTATGTGATTTCCAAAACCAGTTTCCCAATATGTTGCTTGCGTGAAAATACTTCTTGCGCTTGACCTATCTGGTTCAAGGGAAATGACTCCGCGACTAAGGGACGAATTGCGTTCTGTTCGATATAGCGAACTAAGTTACCGAATACTTCTGGTGCCAAAACGGTACAACCAAATAACGCTAGGTCTTTAAGGTAAAGAGTTCTTACATCCAGCTCGACAATTGGGCCGCCTATGGCGCCGGAAACAGCGTATCTTGATCCTGGCTTTAGTACCTGAAGAAATTGTGGCCACTGCTCTCCTGCGACCAAATCAATCACTACGTCAACGCTGTTTTCTCCGAGAGTCGCTGTTAAATTTGCATCGCGAGGGATAACTTGGTTTGCTCCTAATGCCGTGATCTGTTCTTTCTTTTCTGGGCTGGCGATAGCAATGACGTATGCTCCACGCGCCTTCGCCAGTTGGATTGCGGCAGAGCCAACACCACCGGATGCCCCTGAAATCAGTACGGTATCGCTCGCTGTGACATTAGAGCGGACAAGCATGTTCTCGGCAGTTGAATAAGAACAAGGGAAGGAGGCCAAGTCGATATCCGATAAACTACTATTCACAGCATATGCATGTTTACTGTCAACAACAGTGAACTGAGCAAAGCCACCATCACATTCTGAACCGAAGTACCAAGGCGAGCTAAGTGCTTGACTGTGGAAGCGCGTAATACATGGTTCGATAAGCACACGCTGACCGATTCGTGATGGGCAGATATTCTCACCAACAGCGACGATGGTACCGCATACATCGGCACCTTGGATTCGAGGGAGAGATAGCGCGTCTCCTGACCAACTTGCATCCATGCTATTGGCGTCATTTTTAGAATACCATGCTGTTCGGGTATTGATGTCGGTGTTATTGACTCCGGCAGCGGCAACTTGGATCAATACATCATCAGGCGAGGGGACTGGCACAGGTAGATCATCGCGGTAACGAAGCATATCTGGCCCACCATGACCGATAAGTTGGACGCCTTTCATGACTTTCGGGATTGTGGTCATTGATTGTTCTCCTTCATTAGTTCTAGCAGAGTGCGTTCAGCGGATGCAAAGGCAGCGTGACCGAGAACCGGCCATGCGTTGGATAGACCTTCATGTAACAAGAAGAGTGTGGTTGCGAGGTCTTCTCGCTGACTTAGTTGGCCCATAAGCTGACGGACCGCCAATTTGTGTTGTTTTACTGCTTGATTAATTGATAGATTTTCTGGATAGGCTGCTAATGCATTGATGGACATGCAGCCATTCGGTGCAAACTCCTTCATCCAATCCTCGAGGCGAGTGAATAGGTGTAATACAGCCGGTGTTCCATTGGCAGGGGCGTCTTCGAGCAAAAAACTCAAATACCTTTGATGGCGATGCTCGAGAGCTGCAACAATCATCGCTTCCTTGGAGGGGTAGTATTTGTACAGGGTTCTCAGGCTGACTTCGCAGGCGTTTTTGAGTTGGGGTACGCTAGGCTCGGCGAAGCCATACTGACTGAATGCTTTTTCTAGGCTTGCTGCGATTTTTTCTTTCACTATTTGATACACCAGGTAGAACGTTTGTTTTACCTAAGGGTAGAATAAACTTTCTACCTCAGTCAATGGTGTATTTGAACTCTGTATTGAAAGCCCGACGTAATGCCGGGCTAATTTAAGTGATTTTTATCGATTTGGAACGTGAATCAGTGTGCCGTTGCGTGCTGCTCTCCACGCTTGTCTAGCATTCCGCTGAAACGGGTTAGTAGTAGAGCACCTAATACTACGATCGCGCCAATCCAAGGTGTGTGCATCAGCCCAGCATTGGCCACGATAAGGCCACCGCCCCAAGAACCCAGTGCAATACCTACGTTAAATGCAGCAATGTTGAGACCAGAAGCCACGTCGACTGCATCAGGTGAATATTTCTCTGCTAGTTTGACAACATAAACTTGAAGCCCTGGAACGTTACCAAAGGCAAACGCACCCCAGACAAGAATGGTCACTACTGCAGAAATTGGATTAAATGCTGTGACACTAAACACGAGCAATACCACAATTAGGCCCGAGAAAATCGCTGTCAGAGCTTTGATTGGCCCCATAGAGTCGGCCATCTTTCCGCCCCAGATGTTGCCGAATGCGACTGATACACCATAAACCAACATAATTAGGCTGATAGCGCTAGAGCCAAACCCCGAAACTTCTTCCAAAATAGGAGCCAAGTAAGTGAAGGCTGTGAACGTACCACCGTAACCGAGCGCGGTGATTGCGTACACCAAAAGTAGACGAGGTTGAGTCAAGACTTTTACTTGCGATGACAGCTTGGTTGCTGGTGGTTGTTTCAGATTACTCGGCACTAGCAGAGCGCTTCCTATCAGTGCGATGATTCCAAGGATCGCGACGATTAGGAAGGTTGCCTGCCAACCAAATGTCTGGCCAATCCAGGTGCCAAGTGGCACGCCCGTCACTAGAGCTACGGTGAGACCGGTAAACATAATAGCAATTGCGCTAGCGGCTTTTTCTTTTGACACTAGGCCAGTGGCGATAGTCGAGCCGATCGAAAAGAATACACCGTGTGCAAGCCCGGTCAGTAT
Organism: Vibrio sp. OPT46; assembly: GCF_015163535.1. NCBI lineage: Bacteria > Pseudomonadati > Pseudomonadota > Gammaproteobacteria > Vibrionales > Vibrionaceae > Vibrio > Vibrio sp. OPT46. The sequence goes on from NZ_JADDYG010000120.1 coordinate 13,809, forward strand.
CCTTGCTGTAACTAGTGTGTTGTATCCAGGTGCTTGCCAGGCTAACAGATTGC
>NZ_JADDYG010000120.1:13914-17825 GCF_015163535.1 Vibrio sp. OPT46
CAAGAACAAACAGTGCCATAACAGAAAGCAGAACGTACTTTCTTTTCCAGTTACCAGTCAGCGCTGTTAAAACGGGAGCACCAACCGCGACACCAAGTGCGTACAGGCTAACTAAAAGACCCGCTGAAGGTAATGATACGTTGAGGTCGGAGGCCATAGTCGGTATCAGACCGACAATTACAAACTCCGTGGTTCCAATAGCAAAGGCGCTAAGCGTCAATGCAAGTAAAGCTAAAGGCATAACAACTCTCTCTTAAAATCATTGAATATGAATGGATAAACGAATAGCCCGTCTCCATGTCGTGTATTATTAAAGAGTTATTCGTTGCGAAAAATGGTGTTTATTACAAAATACTTTTGTTATAAATGATTAAAATGCGCAGTTAAGAAAGGGGATGAAATGTTAACCCGATCAGATGAATTAGAGATTCTCATGGCAGTTGTGGATAGTGGTGGATTTTCTTCCGCTGCTGATGCACTAGGTATTCAAGTCGCTAGGGTATCTCGTGCGGTTAGTAAAGTTGAATCACAGTTGGGGGTAACCTTGCTGAATCGCACGACACGCAGAGTGGAAGTTACTGAGGAAGGGCATCAGTTTGTTGAAGCGGTTCGCTTAGGTTTACTACAAATACAGCAAGCTGAAGAAGAGATCATCACACGAGGTGAATTACCCAAGGGGCGCTTAAGAGTTGATGCCGCTAGCCCATTTGTTTTACATCAACTCGTGCCGTTAATTCAGCCATTTAAAGAGGCTTATCCTGATATTCAACTCGATCTTACCTCTAATGAGGGTTTTGTGGATCTATTGGAAAAAAGAACCGATGTGGCAATACGTATTGGACGATTATCGGATTCAACACTGCATGCTAAACCTTTAGGAACAAGCCCACTATTTATCGTTGCCACGCCTGGTTATTTATCTAAACGAGGTTTCCCTGAAGCGGTGGGCGATTTGCGCAGTCATAACTTGATCGGTTTTTCTGGCGCTAAAGTGTTAAATCAGTGGCCATTACGAGGGTTTGAGATGATAGAGCCTGATATCCTATCCAGCAGTGGTGAAACGGTTAGACAGTTAGTGCTGGCAGGGAACGGCATTGCATGTTTATCTGGCTTTATGGTGAAAGATGATCTTGATTCTGGACGGTTAGTGGCATTGTTTGAATCGGAAAAAATCACAAATACTGGACGAGAACAGGTCAATGCTGTGTTCTACAAATCTTCTTCAGTCTCTAAGCGTATTTCCGCGTTCATCGACTTTATTCAACCAAGACTTACTTTAAAATAACACTATTATTGTTGTTTTAACAAAAGAATTTTGTCGTTATTGCAGCTTTTGTTTTTCCAACTGCCAAGCCTAGCGTGCCACCCCTTAGTAAGGTGGCACATATTTTTATTTGATCTTAGTTAAAGCGTGGCAACACGTACTGAGCGATCTGTTCCATTGATTTATCAATTGGTTGGCTATTACGACGGAAATGCAACCCGATGTGATTGACTCCTGCTTCTTGCATTTTTTCGAGCTCATCGCTCAAGCCATTGACTCCGGCCCGGATACCAAAATGATGCCGAACGACTGGTGCATTTGGGTTATCGACTAAATCAAGATGAATAAAGCTGGCGTAGGGTTTGTTTCCCGCTACGGAGCGCCAAAGTGCAACGCGGTGTTCATGATCATCAGGTGTGCCTGGGTAGGCGAGCCAGCCGTCTAGGTTTTCTCCTATCCATTGTGGACTTTGCTGCGCTAACCCTGCGACATAGATAGGAATATCAGCAAACTCGGGTAATAACTGTAGATCGTTACCCAGTTTATCATTTTGCGTATCTTTCAAAATCTCTACACTTTCTCGAAAAGCTGAGCCACGGCTGTCAAAGTTGGCATTAAAAACGGGATATTCACTAGGGCGGTCTCCACTAGCCACACCGAGTATCAGGCGGTCACCACTTAACTCGTTGATGGTCGCAGCGGCTTTTTTCACTAGCCAAGGTTGTCTTAACGGTAATACTATCGCTGCTGTCCCTAGTAGAATGTTGTCGGTGCACGCAGAGAGATAGCCAAGATAACTGAACGGTTCATAAATTTGTGCCGCGTCTCCAAAGTTAGGGTCGTACAACGGGACATCTCTCACCCACGCTACGTTAAAGCCTAACTTATCGGCTAACATAATACGCTGTTTATGTGCACTCATGTCTGGTACGCCGAATGGTTTTCGTTGGAGCAGGCGTTTTGTCTGGCCTTCTTGGGTCCAGTCATTATCTAGGGGGAGCTCAACACCGATGGTGAATCTGTTACTTAAATCTTTATGCATTATGAAGCCTGACTATTACTTTGAGTACTAGGAGGCAAGGTGCCTCCCTGATATTCAGGACACTATGAGATTTTTGTTGTGAGAAAAAGCGGCAAAAAGACAAAAGTGTTTTGCCACAAACAGCGGTGGTCTTTAAAGGAACTGGTGGTTCTCTACCTTGATTTCTTGCTTGATGAAGTCAATAAAAGAGCTGATCCGGCGTGAGGTACTGGCATTTTTGTAATACACCGCATGAACTGGCTGTTCGACATTATGCGTGTGTTCACTAAGCACGCCCACTAAGCGACCAGCTTGTCGGTCAGAGTAGGTCATAAAGTCAGACAGGCAAGCTATCCCCGCACCATGTAAGGCTAAACATCTTAGCGTCTCGCCATTATCAGATCTTAGGCTACTCATAATACGCAGAAGTTTGTTCTTATCATCCATGATCGGCCATTCCTTAAGATACTCCGGCTTGTTGAATCCAAGTAGCTTGTGATTGAGTAACTGATCTATTGAGGTTGGAGTACCATGTTGTCTTAAATACTCTGGACTCGCGACGATTCGAATCCGACTTTTACCAAGAAATATCGCGCGCATGGTTGAGTTTTGTAGCTCACCGATACGAAAAGCAACATCGGTTTTTGTTCCCAAAAGGCTAATATTTTCCTCATTGGAATTGAGATCGATTTCGACTTCTGGATACAAGCTCTGATATTTAGCAATGTGCGGCGTTAGTACGTGCAGTAAGAAGGGGGTAGCTGCGTTTATTCGTAGGAGGCCAGAAGGCTTATATTTCTGGCTTTTCAGTTGTGCTTCGGCATTCTCTACTGCTTCTACAATATGTCTGACTTTATCGAGGTATATCGTTCCTTCATTAGTAACATCTAACTTACGGGTTGTGCGATTTAACAAGGTCGTTTCGAGTTTGGCTTCTAGCCGAGATACCGATCGACTCACCGCCGAGACGGTCATCGATAACAGTTCAGCCGCAGAGCTGATTGAACCCGTATCGACCACGGCCATAAAGGTGCGCATTTCATCTAGAGTAGCTTTCATTGTTGAATATATTTCAAATTAGATTTGAGTATTGTTAACTTTACGGAAAGTTTCTTGCGGCGTAAAGTTTTGCTTCGAATCAACTATAAAATCGATAATTCAGGAGATTTAGATGAAAGTACCATCATTTGGCGTCGGCACGTTTCGTTTAGAGGGTGAAGTAGTTAAGGATTCAGTCCGTAATGCGTTAGAAGTGGGTTACCGCGTAATTGATACTGCACAGATTTACGGTAATGAGGCAGAAATCGGTGAAGTATTGACACAGTCCGGTATTGCACGTGATGAGCTATTCATTACGACCAAGATCTGGGTTGATAACATGAACACGGAACAACTCATTCCAAGTCTAAAAGAGAGCTTAGAAAAGCTAAATACAGATTATGTGGATTTGACCTTGATCCACTGGCCTGGCAATAACAATAACTTGAACGAATACATGGCTTCATTACTTGAAGCTAAATCGCAAGGCTTAACCCGTAATATTGGCGTATCCAACTTTAATATTGACTTGTTGCAACAAGCGATAGAAGTGGTCGGTAAAGAGAATATTGTTACTAACCAAATCGA
>NZ_JADDYG010000120.1:17835-18420 GCF_015163535.1 Vibrio sp. OPT46
TTGGCCTGGCAATAACAATAACTTGAACGAATACATGGCTTCATTACTTGAAGCTAAATCGCAAGGGTTAACCCGTAATATTGGCGTATCCAACTTTAATATTGACTTGTTGCAACAAGCGATAGAAGTGGTCGGTAAAGAGAATATTGTTACTAACCAAATCGAGCTTAGCCCTTATTTGCAAAATCGTAAGTTGGTCAGCTTCATGCAGGAAAACGATATTCAGGTAACGTCTTACATGACCTTGGCATATGGGAAAGTACTTGGGGACCCAACTATTGCAGGTATTGCTGAGGACTATCAGGCCACGCCAGCTCAAGTCGCGCTTGCTTGGGCTTTGTCAAAAGGTTACGCGGTGATCCCGTCTTCAACTAAACGAGAGAATTTGGCAAGTAACCTGAAAGCACTTGAACTTAATCTGAGTGAAGAGGCGATCGCTAAGATAGATGCGCTGGAAAGAAATGGCCGCGAAGTAAACCCTGAAGGGCTAGCGCCTGAGTGGGACGATTGAGTGAGTTTCACGGGAAATCATTGCCTAAATGATGCCGCTGCAATCGCTGACTTCCTCAGCGCTTGACGGTGGTA
>NZ_JADDYG010000120.1:18430-20561 GCF_015163535.1 Vibrio sp. OPT46
GTTGGAAAGAAATGGCCGCGAAGTAAACCCTGAAGGGCTAGCGCCTGAGTGGGATGATTGAGTGAGTTTCACAGGAAATCATTGTCTAAATGACACCTCTGCAATCGCTGACTTCCTCAGCGTTTGACGGTAGTACAACACCATAGACGATAACGGCTCGCTTGTCTGACGATAGTGCGAGCTTTTATCTTTTTGGCCTATTAGTTTACTGTATTCTCCCGGCCTTCAATTTGGCCGGGAGACGTCATTTAGAGAACAGTTACCATTCGATTGTAGAGCCATCAAATACGCGGAAGCTTCCGGATTGCTCAAGTGTTAGCTGTTCTGCGACCGAAACAATGCCTGCAACACTTTCCTCGGCAGAAAAGGTTGCGTCCTCACCGCCCATATCGGTTTTTACCCAGCCGGGATGAACTGCGACAGTTTTTACTCCTTGCGATTCGAGATTGCGTGCTGCTGATACTAGAACCTGATTAAGCGCTGCTTTAGATGCTCGATAACTGTACATGTTACCTGAACTGTTATCGCTTAAACTCGCAACTCGGGTTGAGATTCCCACGATGGTTTTGTGCTGACTTTTCGCAACGTTGTCTTGTAGGGCTTGAATTAGCAGGGCAGGTGCGACGGTATTTATGTTTAGTACTTCTAGCCATTTTTTCTGGGTCATTTCGCCAAGCTTTGCACACTCTTCGCCTAATACACCTGCATTAAGAATTAAATGATCGAGCGGACGATCCGCTAATTGAGTGGCTAACTGATCGATATCTTGTTGGTTAGTGACGTCTAGAGCCATCAGTTGAAGTTGATTGGGTTGGGTTACTAGTTCATTGAGCTGCTTAGCATTTTCTGGTGAACGACAAGTTGCGATAACTTGCCAACCTTTTCCAAGGTAGTGGCGGACAAATTGCAAGCCTAAGCCACGGTTAGCGCCAGTGATTAATACAGTAGACATCGCTTCTCCTACGTTGTTGAGTTGAACAACGACTATATTAGAGGCGACGTATAAGCATGTAATCAAAACAGTACAAAAATGGCCTAGGATTCGACATTGTCAAATCTTAAAGTTTGAGAAAGATGCTGGCAAAGTGTTTTAGCCTAGTGACCGTCAGTTCGGAGGCAGCACCGCTAACACCTGCAACAGCAACGACTTTACCATCCAAGTAAAGGGGGATCGCTAAGCAATTGAGGTTTGGCTCTGCCTCTTCTAAATCGAGTGCGTAACCTGATAATACAACCTGATTAAGTTCAGTTTCTAACGTGGGGGATATTTGGCTTTCAAGGCGCAATGTTCGGCGAAGCTCATCATCAAAACTAAGAAAAACCTTGCCGATCGCAGATGTTGTGAGTCCTTCTCGTTTCCCTCTCGGGCTACGGATAGTAAGAGGGTTATCCTGCTCTATAGCATCGATATACAAGTACTCTTTAGCGCCACTTTGTACAGCGAGGTAAGCAGTGTTGTTAGTCATTTGGGCCATTTTTTTCAGCAATGGAACAAAATGTTGTCGGATAGCTTCGTTTTTTTGTTCAATCGGCTTAGACAGTTCATAGCATCTAAACCCTAGGCTGTAGCTATGGTTGTGTTTGGATACATATCCAAGAGAGTGTAGAGTCGCAAGTAACCCGTGAACAGTCGTCTTATTTAACTGGATCGCATTACTGATCGTCTGTAATGATAGGGGAGACTCACTCATCGAGAGCAACTCGAGGATTAGAAAACCTCGCTCTAGAGACTGAATGTTTTTTCTTGCCTTGGGCACAAAGACTCCTTGATGATGGTGTTGCATCTGAATGTCTTACTGATGCTTCCACCTATAACAAACCACTACGCTGGTGGTTTGGTTTTATTAGAGAATATACTCAGCACTTAAACTCATCGGCTCGTTGTATGCATCCACAAGGGAGTTTTTTCCTTGCTTCTTAGCATTGTATAACGCTTGGTCTAATATCGAATAGAGCTCATCAAAGTTGGTGAGTGGCATTGAGGTTGATAGATAGGCCAGACTCGCAGATATATTCAATTGATGGTTATTAATCGAATGTACACTCTTTTCTGAAATTGTTTTATGCAGACTTTGTATTCTAAAGGGAACGTCAATCTCATCGACGTTTTTCAATAGCAAGATAAACTCTT
>NZ_JADDYG010000120.1:20571-28152 GCF_015163535.1 Vibrio sp. OPT46
GCGAATGTACACTCTTTTCTGAAATTGTTTTATGCAGACTTTGTATTCTAAAGGGAACGTCAATCTCATCGACGTTTTTCAATAGCAAGATAAACTCTTCTCCACCTAAACGACCCAAGTACTCTCCCTTATTAAGTTTAGCTTTAAGCGCTTTGCATACCTGTTGTAGTACTAAGTCGCCAGTCGGATGACCATACTGATCATTAATCGCCTTAAAGTCATCTAGATCGATTAATGCTAGAACGTAGCGGAAGTCTCCTTCCGCTTTGGAGGTGTGGCTTTTAATCGTCTCTATAATTGCCGCTCTGTTTAATGCACACGTTAAGCTGTCTATTTTGGCTTTTAAGCGTGTTTGTCGCTGAACCATCAATGCCAGAGCGAGGAGAATCAATAAACAGAAAACAACAAAATTATAAGTGCGTTGTTGGTCTGTGAGTTTTTCAAACTGGTACTGACTTAGAAGAGTTTCGTTGTTCAACTGCGCGACTTGTAGATCATATTCATACTCTTTTTTAGTGAGATCTAGTGCCTCTAACGCCTTGATATTACTCGCATCTCGGTTCGTTAGTTCAATCGTCGAGTAGGCCTTGTGATGCTCCAGCGCCTTTTTGTAATCATTTTGAGCTTGGTATGCTTTTGAGAGGAGTAATTGGGCTTGCGCTTGCAATAAGGGCCTAGCGTTTTTTACCGCTAATCTTAACGCAATTGTACCGTGTTCAATCGATTTTTCGGGTGTATGGTTCTTTAAATATGCCAATCCAGCAGCCAAATGACCCTCTGTTTCAAGGTGCGTATTCTCATAAGTTTGGGCAATGTTTAATGCTCTTCCAATGTAATCTACCGCGGTATCCAATTGCCCAGAATCGGCCAAAGCAGCAGATAACCCTAAATAGGTCAACCCTTGCCCGTATGGATAATGAAGTTGTTCGAGAATCGTTAATGCATTTTTGTAGTGGCTGATGGACTTATCGAGTTCTTTGGATTTTCTGTACATCGCTCCTAGACTATGTTCGACTTGCGCAACTTCAAGAGGTGTCCCTTCATCTTGGCGAACCAGTAAGGCTTGAATGAGATATTGCTCTGATTGTTCAAATTGCCCCAGCTCTGCAAGTAAATTGCCGATGTCATTGTAAATCCCTGAAGGATCGCTTTGCGTCGACATGTTGGCCATCAACTGTCGATACAAACTTAAGGCTTTTTCATAGTCACCACGGTAATTGTAGTTATTTGCTACCACGCGCAAAGCAAGATCAACAGGGAAGTTTTCTTGATGCTTATGATTTAAGTGGCTCTCTATGGATGAGCAATAAAAGTTTGCTTTGTGATAACGACCTTGTTGATTCAGCGTATAACAAAGTTGATAGTTCATCAGAGCCTTGCCTTCGGAATCGGATATTTTCTTCATTGTCTGTCGCAAAGAAGAAAATCTATCTACTGAGGCCTCGTAACTACCATGCTTACGTTCATTTAAGGCAAGAATATATTCTGATTCTAATTGAGAAAAATGGTTGTCTAAGACTTGACTGCTGCCGTAGTAAGGCTGATTTATGTTTGACATATATTCATAAATCAATCCACTTACGTAGAGCTTTTCGCTGTCCGATTTCGCTGTATGGTAGCGATCTTGAAGCATGCTCAATGCCGACTCAGGGTTGCTTCGTAGTGTGGTTTGGTAGACAGAGTGCCACTGTGTGATATTTTGGTTTGGTTCAATATCTTGAGTGTCGCTTGCATATACTGGAGTGAGCAAAAGTGACGCAAGCAAGGGATAGAGCACGCGCATGTTTAAACGAGCCTTTAATTTAAGGTGCCTTTAAAGTTGAGTTATCATAGCGCTTTTAACGCATCAGCGTTGTGATTAAGTTGGGTGTACTAAGAAAAAGAGTAGTAAAACTATGCACTTGGTCGAGATATTGAAAGAAGAGGCATAAAAAAGAAAGACCTCAACATAAAGTTGAGGTCAGAAATCTTTAATCAATGTAAAGCTTTGCTAGATCTTGAGGCTCCATTTCTTTGCCTTCTAACTGATCGTTCCAGTTAGTTCCAACAAGAACACCATCTTCAGCAAGAGTCAAAAGCCAATCTTCAACAAAGATATCTAATGGGATTTCTAGTACAGTAAAATCTGCCCATTCTTCAACATTATGTGCTTCTGCATCTTCTTTAGAAGACCAGAAAGGCATGACTTCGCTGTTTTCGAATTCAGTTGAATCGCAAGATAGCCAACCTTCTTCATTGCGTAAACCCCAAACCAATTGGTTTTCTTTCGTTTCTGCAACAAAAAGGTCAAGGTTCGCTTGGATATCTGATGTAAGTTTGCTCATTTCAAAACTCTCGTTGTTATGACGTGGCTAGAGTAACACTAAAGTGCCGATTCCTAAAGCATAATACGGTTGTCGAAATGAGTAAAAATAAAGGAGCCGAAGCTCCTTTTCTGAGGTTAAGTATTCACTCGTTTTTGTTTGCTTTGTGCTTGCAGAGCAAACAAAAACAGGTACTTTACCTTTCTGGAAGAGTTGTGAATATTGTCCATTCTCTTTTTATCTCGCCTTTGTAACCAACGACTGATGCGGTTACTCGACGATTTAAAGCATGGCTGACTTCATCGGTCCCTTGCTGTGCTAAGTGAGTGTCACCAAAACCAACAATGCGGACTCTACTCGGTTCGATGTCGTAGCTTAGTAGGGCTTCACGGACATTGCGTGCTCGTCTTTCAGAAAGATCTTGGTTATGCTTTGAACCACCAACTTTACTAGCATAGCCGTGCAGCTCTATCGAAGTAGTAGGGTACTCTTTTAAAAAGTCGGAAAGCTCTCGGACTTGTCTTCTGAAGACTGGATTGATCTCATCAGAGTCGTTAGCAAAAAGTATCCGCACTTGCATGTTATCTGATGCTTTAATGTATTCTCCACAACCGTCGTTGTCGACCTCTGAGCCTTCAGGTGTACCTGGGCACATATCTCGAGCATTGATGACACCATCGTTATCGTCATCTTGCAAATCTGCTATTTGTTCTGCATTTGGTACAGGACGATACTCATATTCGTCTTCAGCAACAACGTGTTGAGTGATGGCGAGCATACCCAATGCAAATAGAATCTTCACTGGTTTCATGATCAGTACTCCACCTTTTCATTCCATTCTGTAGGTACATCGACACGCAAGGCATTTAACAATTGGCCAGTCGCGTTCATAACGCGGTACTTGGCGTACTGCTCTGAGTATCGAGCATCCAAGTAGTTCTTTCTCGCTTCGAAAAGTTCGTTTTCAGTATTTAACAAGTCCAGCAGAGTGCGTTTTCCAATGCGATACTGCTTTTCGTAGGCGATGACAGTTTCTGAGGCCGAATCTACGTGATCCGCTAGGAACTCTTTTTGTTGAAGTGTTAAATCTAACGCACTCCAAGATAGACGAAGACCTTCTTCTACTTGGCGGTATGCACGTTCTCTTAGGTCTTTTGCTTTATTTAGTTGGTAGGCAAAACTTTCAGCGTTGGCTACGTCACTACCACCGTTAAAGAGGTTGTAACGCATACGTAACATTGCTGTTGTCTCTTCGCTGCTTCCTTCGATACCGCTTGCATCATCACGCCATGTTTGAGCCGCTTCTACCGATATCGTTGGGTAGTAAGTTCCCTTAGATTGCTTGTATTGGAACTTTGCAGAGTCCACATCAGCTACCGAAATTTTGATTACTGGATGTGACTCGAATGCCAAGTCAATCGCTTCATCGATGGTGTAGGGAATAAAGTTTTGGTCCGCTCTTGGGAAAATCAATCCTTGTGGTGACTGTCCGACAAGGCGTGTAAAGGTGGTGTGGCTGTCATATAAGTTGTTCTGAGCTGCCACCAAGTTACCATGAGCCTTTGCTAAACGAGCCTCTACCTGGGTTAGGTCTGCTGTAGAACCGATACCTGAGTTAACTCGCTTTTTAATGTCTTCATAGATCTTCTTATGCACTTTCAAGTTATTCTCGGAAAGTGTAAGAATTTCATAAGCTTTTACTGAGTCTAAATAAACTTTCGCGACCTCTAGAGCGGTGTCTTGGGCATCAGCTAGAAGTTGATAACGGACCGATTCAGCATCAGCTGCTGTTCGATCCATATCATTAAGTGTCGCTGAGCCATCCCATATTAGCTGGGTTAGTGTCACGGTGGCTTCTTTTCTTGTCAGATCGGTTGAATCTCGCCCTGACTCTGCGGGTTTGATTCCTTCGTAACCGATACCGGCATCTAAGTCTACGGATGGGAGGTAAGCACCACCAGATGCTTCATTCACATACTGCTTGCTAACGAATTCATTGAACGCACTTTTGATGTCAGGATTGGTTTTTAATGTGTTTTCAACCGCTTGCTCTAGCGTTTGCCCAAAAGCATGACTAGCGGTGAACATACCAATACAAAAGGCGTTGGCACGAGTCCACTTCACTGTGATTCTCCTAGATAATGGTAAAAATTCTCGAGGTGATAGGGCTTATAAGTGGAATACTTATAAGGGCGTCAATAATTTAGCGCACAATAACATTAATATGCGATGAAGTAACCTGTTGATTCGCTGTTCATTTGTTTCAATTTTGATAAATCAACCTACTAAATCTGCCTAAAACTTGAATTAAGATCTCAAATTAAAGATGGAGGTAATGGCTAGAAACGAGTGTCCAGATTTTAATAAAATAAAACACTTATGCGTCTGGATTCTTATTGATGTATGACACATAATTACTTCATTGAGCATCAAATTGCTGTTATTGCACTATATATTCGGGCAATATATAGCAAATTAGTATTATTAGTCAAAAACTTGACAGTTATTTAGGGTTAAGGTTTATATGGATCGTACAGCATTAGTGCCACTCGGTAATCAAGTCGTCGTAATAGGTTTGGATGGGCAGCTGAGAGTCCTTGCAGAAGGACAGCAGCCTCTACCAGGTGAAGTGATAGTGGCAATGACAGATGCTGCGCCTCAAGACCTGAAAATTCAGCTTGCTCAAGAGCAAGGTTTAAAAGATATTTCAGACGATGTAGCACAGATTATTAGTGCTATTGAGCAAGGTCAAGACCCTTCTGCAATTGATGAAGAACTCGCACCTGCAGCGGGTGAAAATAGTGGCTCCAGTTTGCAAAATAGTGCCACGATTGTACGAGATGGTACTGAAGTGCTAGCCTCAACAAACTTTGAAACTATTGGCTTAGAATCCCTCGGCTTATCTGAAACTCAAGCGTTGACCTTAAATGATTTCTTCACAACAGGTATCGAGACAAGTGGGGATGGCTCAAGTAAGCCACTTACTAATTCTCCAGTGACATTAAGCGCTGTTGAGGAAGATAGCGATCCAATCACGATAACTACTGAAGAATTACTATCGAACGTCAATATTGATGATACCGATACTCTTGTCATTACAAACGTCACTATTGAGAGTGGGAATGGCACCTTAATTGATAACAGCGATGGATCTTGGACTTACATTCCAGAGGCTGACGATGACACTGAAGTGTCATTCTCCTATGACATTATTGATAACGATGGCGGTGTTATTAATGGCACTGCTAACTTAGATATTACGCCTGTTAATGACGCGCCAATAGCAACTAATGATGCGATTCAAACTGACGAGGATTCCCAGGTTGTAATTGATGTGCTCGCTAACGACAGTGATATTGAAGGTGATGATTTAATCATTACCTCTGCTTCTGTACCAGAAGAGCAAGGTATCGTTGAGATTATCGATGGTAAGCTTGTTTTCACTCCGGCTGAAAATTTCAACGGTAATGCAACGATTAGCTACACCATCACAGATGGTGAGTTAGAGGATGAAGCTCAAGTTTCGGTAACAGTAAACTCAGTTAACGATGCGCCTATTGCCTCTAATGATACAATAATTACAGAGGAAGATAGCTCAGTAACGGTTGATGTCCTGCCAAACGACACCGATATTGATGGCGATACGCTGTCGATTGACTCGGCATCTGTGCCGAGTGACCAAGGGACAGTCGAGATTGTTGACGGCAAACTGGTCTTCACACCGGCTGAGAACTTCCATGGCGACGCCGAAATCACTTACACCGTGACCGATGGTGCACTGACTGACAAAGCAACGGTCAACGTCACCGTGAATGCGGTGAACGACACGCCTGTGGTTGAGAGCAACATTGCAGACCAAACCTTGGCAGAAGACTTTACGCCATACAGCATCGATCTAAACACCGCTTTCAGTGATGTGGATAACGTGGATGGCGAGTTGAGCTTCAGTGTCTCTGGCAACAGCAACATTCAAGTGGCGATCGTCAATGGCATTGCTACGTTCACTCCAACCGCTGACTGGAACGGCTCAGAAATCCTAACCTTTACGGCTACCGATCCAAGCGGCGAAAGCGTTAGCCAAACGGTGAACTTCACGGTAGCGCCAGTGGCGGATATCGTGGCAGACAACGCGACGGTTGTGGAAGACAAGCCAACCATCATTAAGGTCTTAGGTAACGACACGTTCGAAGGCGACGACAAAGTGGTGTCGATCGATACCAATAACGGTCCAGCGAACGGCACGGTCTCAGTCAACCCGGACGGCAGCGTGACCTACACGCCGAACGACAACTACCATGGTACAGACAGCTTCACGTACATCGTTACCTCCGGTGGGGTCAGTGAGTCCACCACGGTGAACGTCGATGTCACACCAGTGAATGATGCGCCAGTGGCGACCAATGACAATGCCGTTACTGACGAAGATACACCAGTGACGATTGATGTTCTGCCAAACGATACTGACATCGATGGTGATGCATTACGTATTGACTCGGCATCTGTGCCGAGTGACCAAGGGACAGTTGAAATTGTTGACGGCAAATTGGTCTTCACACCAGCTGAGAACTTCCATGGTGAGGCCGAAATCACTTACACCGTGACCGATGGTGCACTGACCGACCAAGCGACGGCCAACGTCACCGTAAATGCGGTGAACGACACGCCTGTGGTTGAAAGTAGCATTGCAGACCAAACCTTGGCGGAAGATTTCACGCTATACAGCATCGATCTGAATACCGCTTTCAGCGATGTGGATAACGTGGATAGTGAGTTAACGTTTAGCGTTTCTGGCAACAGCAACATTCAAGTGGCGATCGTCAATGGCATTGCTACGCTCACTCCAACCGCAGACTGGAACGGCTCAGAAGCGTTAACGTTTACGGCTACCGATCCAAGCGGTGAAAGCGTCAGCCAAACGGTGAACTTCACAGTGGCGCCTGTGGCAGACATCGTGGCAGACAACGCGACGGTTGTGGAAGACACGCCGACCATCATTAAGGTCTTAGGTAACGACACGTTCGAAGGCGACGACAAAGTGGTGTCGCTGGATACCAATAACGGACCAGCTAACGGCACGGTCTCGGTCAACCCGGATGGCAGCGTCACTTACACGCCAAACGACAACTATCACGGAACAGACAGCTTTACCTACATCGTTACCTCCGGTGGGGTATCGGAGTCCACCACGGTGAACGTCGATGTGACGCCAGTCAATGACGCGCCAGTGGCAAAAGATGATACCGCTGTTACTGACGAAGACACGCCAGTGACGATTGAT
>NZ_JADDYG010000121.1:0-1107 GCF_015163535.1 Vibrio sp. OPT46
AATCATTAAACGATGACAAATTAACTACAAAAGGCAAATATATAGTATGAGATATCTTCTAGTTACAGTTCATAATTATCCCAGGTTTTACAAAAGTGACGGTGAGATAGTTCACATTGATCTAAATTATGTGGATTCCAAAACTATTTCTTCATTAGATGAAAATGGAGATTTATTTCACGTTAAAGTATCTGGAAGTCCTCCGTGTGTTCGTGATATTTGGTTAATTGATTCGGTAGATGTGGCACTAGATACATTGGCTAGTTATGGGATCTATCCATTCAAGAATAAGGCCGCAGCAAGAGCAAATGCCAAAAGGCTTGGGCTTAGTGCATTCAAGTATATTGCAGTACCATAATAATCAATGGAAGTTTATGAAAAGAATTTCTAAAGCTGTTCTTACAAGCATCTTATTGGTTTCTTTTGATGCTTATTCAAGCGAGATATGGCGGGGTTTAATAGTCAAACCTGAGAATAGATGTTCTCCATACGATAAATCTCAACAATACAACTATTCTCAACGAGTAGAAGATCACATAGTAAGTAGTATGGGGGGATTGATATATGGCCCTTATACTGGCAGTTACTTTGAATCTGACCGATACACAGACATTGAGCATATAGTGTCAACAAGTGAAGCACATGATAGCGGAATGTGCTCACAATCTAGTGAAAGGCGCATTCAATTTGCCAGTGACCTCCTGAATCTTACATTAGCTTCACCTACTGTAAACCGTTGTGGTGACAACGGTAAGTGTGGAAAGGACGCTGGAGAGTGGTTACCCCAAAAAAACAGATGCTGGTTTGCTAATAGAGTGGTCGAGGTAAAGTTGAAATACGCTCTAAGTGTAGACCGCAGAGAAGTGGAAACGTTAGATTCGGTACTAAGAAACTGCACAAACACTGAAATGATCGTATATGAACCTGCTGAGGAAAGTATAAAAACCACGAGAAACGTTTCAAAGTCCGCCCCGTTACTTATGTATGACGAAGATAATAACGGTAGGATTACTTGCAAGGAAGCTATCAGAAATGGTATTGCACCAGTAAGAAGATCACATCCTGCATACTCTTATATGAACGATAGAGATGGTGATGGGGTTGTAT
>NZ_JADDYG010000122.1:0-8302 GCF_015163535.1 Vibrio sp. OPT46
AGCTCTAAGAACTCCAACATTTCGACATTGCTATCGATATAATCGTTGGCCTGTTGAACATATTCATTGGATTTTACTAACTGTTGCCTCTTAGCCGTTTCTACCTCATCATCAGAAGGCTCAAGCACCTGAGCAAAATAGTTCAAACGAGAAGTTGCTACATCAGGGAAGTCGAGTTTTAATGCTCGGAATGGGTATACATCACCACCAAAAATGTATAAGCCTTCTCCAGGTTCAGCACTAGCAAGCATCTTAGCGTTTACAGTATCTTTTTCTTCTACTCGGACATCATCGTTATCATGGACCGCCCCAGCCAAATTATTCTCTATTCTATCCTGACGGGAACCAAACACTTTGCCAGTTCGACCAAGCGCCAACTGTAACGATTCACCATGGTCTTCATTTTTAAGAATGAATTTATTGTTTAAGTTGCCCATTAGTGCTTCATATTCATCCCGGCCGCAAACCTTCTGGAACATTCCGGCTGTCTGTGCTCCAAAAAGAACGTGAAAACCATATGAACGAACCAAGGCAACAATCATGTAAAAACCTTTAACCGCATACATTCCGTACTCATCAAAGAAAAGTCGTACAGGATATCTAGCACTGGAAGGCCTATTGTCTACTGTAGTAATTCGAGAACCTTGTAGCTTGTAGCCAGCAGCTCTCATCAAAATAGGCCGTAATCCCTGCAATAGAAGCCTACCCAATGCTGCAACGGAATCGGGGTTTTTGGCAATGGAAGGAAGAAGAACTAATAATACTCGCCCCCCTAAGCATACATCCGTCATATTTACTTCCGAAAGTTTTGTCACGAATATATGCCCCATGGTTTCACTCAGGTCAGCCATGGTTTCACTAATCATCATCACACAATATGTGTGCTGTTCATCTGCTTTACTATTAAGATCAAGGTTGTCTATCTGTTCCTCAGTCATATCAAATATGGCATCACTAATAGAAGGCAAGGTTTTTAAATATTGCTGGAGTGGTTGTCGGTACTTTAAAGGCACATCTTTTCGCGCTGCCTTTTTGAGCATAGTTTTAATGACAAGAAAGTTTCGAACCACTTCGATGTTTAAATCTAAACCTTCCACATCCCTTTCGTAAGCAAGATACTGATATGCTCCCCCAATCATAGTAGAACTACGACCTTCCCAAAAAGAGCTATCCCCTCCATCCGTTTCACGCCCTAACCCCATGGTTATAGTCTTCATCTGGTCAGGGGTTCCCGCATTTAGAATATTCATGTTATTCGAAATGCGATCGTCGTCGTGCATGTTAGTAGTATCTAAGGAGTCCATGGGAGTCAGAAAATTAAGAACCAACAAATCGTGGAGTCTATCTAATCGTTTCAAGATAGCGAAAATTGTCCAAAACAATTTTATATCTGCCTTACCATCAACTATGACTGCTGATGTTCCTCCTGGCTGGAGAAGTGCTTGAAATAGCAATGTCAGTATAAGTACAGTTTTACCCGAGCCCGTACTGCCCATGACGAGTGTATGTCTTGTTTCCATATCCGGGTTGGATACGAGTAACCTACGTAGAAAAAATTCAAACCCGAATATTAATGTACCGTTTCCTCTTTTACGCTGGGGAATAAGATGGCCAGCTTTAACTGCGTCTTTTAACGACTCCTTTTTTGAAATAAACTGCTCCCACTCCGGCGCGTCAAAAGGATATTCATGCTTCTCTCTTGAGTTTGTAAGCTTCAGACAAATTGCAAATGCAAAAATAAAGTCCCCATTTTGAGGGAACATAAATAAAGCAATCCCGCATGCAGCAATTAATAAAGGAAATGACACATTTACTGCTGACTGTATTCGCATCCACATAGTGCGAGAATCACGATGAAAGAGCTCTGGGTTATTCAGTTCAGGGTTTGTGTTTAGAACCGACTGCTTCTTAAAACTGGCCATACTAATCAACTTCCTTGTACTGCTTCATTAACTCAGGAATATCCTCATAAGGGTCATTGAAGACTTTCTCATCCTTTTCTATATCGACACCTAGTGACTTTAGAATCTGTTTTGCCTCATTCTCTCGGCCATCAGCCTTTTTCTCTATCTCGCTGAGATCAAATAATCTACTAAATTCATCCTCATCCATGTTCAGGAGGTCTTCTCCTTTCTTACCTGCTGTTAATATTCTCTCTGCATTAATGTGAAGGTCTTGCACTGCTCCTAGGACACTTGGAATTGTCATTCGAAATCCGGCTTTTCTTTCCATAAGAAAATGCGAGCGAGTACCACTTGCTTCTAAGAAAGGTGTTTCTCTGCCGATAGACTGCAATACCATTCCTAAATTTCGGTCATGCTTAGTTACCCAAGTAAACTCGTTTCCTGCAATACGGTTTACATCTTTAAAGAGAAGCATCAACGCCCAGATTACAGTAGTAGAATAAGCATGCTTCTTTGTTACCATTGCATAGAGGATTTCTTCGAATGTACGGGTTGTCTTTCCATCCATTTTTTCCTTAAGCTGTGTAAGAACCTTTCTTTCAATACCGTTAAATAAAAGTATTGTGTCTTCGATGCTGCCAGCGTAAGGGACGCCATCATTCAATAAAGTTGTTGGACGAAAGCCACCTATTATCGCTCCTCCTCTCTTAAACTTATCCGCTTCATTACCCTGTTTATCTACATATTCAATTGGAATGGTTTTCCCATTATCATCAAACAACCGTGCTAGTTTATCTTCCGAATGTAGTTGTTGCGGTAAAGGACAGAGGAGAAGCCTCTCTAAGCTGATAGTCGCTGTTCGAGAGCAAAACTCTATTGTTGAGTCTTTCGGGTTCTCGCAGTAATAGAAGTAACAAATAGGCCTAAAATTGCTAACAAACCCCGTTTCTTTTTGCATTTCTTTGTCACGTTCTATTTCATCTAATGTGACACCCAAAGGAGGATTTGCTGTGAGCATTTCGTAAGGAGATACACCCATAGCGTATCGGTTTTCATAGTCAGAGCGATTTTCGAAATTGTAATCATGTGAATAGTCACAAGGGTTTTCACCCTCTAAACGTTCTTTATATTTAGGAAACATCCAGCCAATGGAATATCCAATCAATTTATCGTAGAAGTTGGGCGGTACTATACGTTTTAAATGAGGATGAACCTTGGAAGCAGCCCGTATCATTGATTCAACGTTGTGTTCTTTTCTGGTTTTAGAGCGTATTGAATATTCTTTACAACCTAAGTAGATCAGAGCTAAAGCGAAGGGCCATTTAAGTATATTTCCGAAAATAGAGTCGTAAGCTCCAATATACTCGGGTGTAATCATCGTATAATGCAATTCTAATATTTGATATAGCCCCTCCTTAAACCCCCATCCTTGAAATCCTGTTAGCCAAGAGGTAGTTACAACCACGAGGTTCTCAAAAGCAAAAAATGTAAACATCTGAGCTATCTTTAGCATTCTCCACACAAAAGCAAGTATGTGGAAAAAGTGCGCGTAAACCCCGTAACCCATACCTATTGCCAATGCTAGAGCTAGGGCGACTGAAGCATTCAACTCTGATTCTTTTTCTGGCGTACGCTGACTCATAACTTAGGAATCCTTAAAAATTATGTTTGTGTCATCAATACGTCGCTCTTTAAGAATCATTTTTAGAGAATCATACTTTCCTTTGGTCAATGGAATGGGTAACACAAGCCGTGCCCTTAGACCTTTTCGATGAAGTATAAAGTTTACGGTTATGACGAAGTAGTAATAGAGGAAGACAACACATCCGAAAGTCGTTAAAACTTTTGCCGAAAAGTTCTTGTCGGAAGCTGTTAACGATTGCATAGCTTGAGTTATTTCGAAGGTTAAGACGATACTGATCACACAAAATATGACCGAAGCTCCGACAATCGCTTGCCCTACTAAATGTGACTTAAGTACTGGATGTATCGTTCTGAACTGTTTCCACATTCCGATATATGTGACGAATAAACTAAGTACCGGAGCAAGAAGAGAAACTCCACCTGAAACAGGCATTAAGAGTAATGAAAGATACTGTAGAAATATTAAAGTTAACATTTTTGCACCGTTGCTTTTAATCCATTTAAGGCATATATTTTTCACATCATAGCAAATTTATCAACGGATGGAATGGTTTTAGCTAAACGAAAACAACCAAATCTAACATCTCGGTCAACCCTCAAAATCAAATCAACCAAACAACCAAACACCAAAAAATATGGCATTGCTTTTCATCCGTAAAAGACATATATTTTTGTGATTATAAAATATGTCATAGGTAGTAGTAGTTTGGAGTCACTGTTAGGAAGCAACGTCATTTTGTTTTCTCAAAAAGAAAAAGAAACTTTATGCATTATCTCGAATGTCGAATATGGACGCCGTGTTGCTGAGTTACAACTATCTTCGGCTGATAGCTACAAACCTGTTTTGAGTATTCTTGTCTCTATTGTCGATAGTAACCATCCAGAGTTGGACACCCTCGATCGCTGCTTCCTTGTTAACTCATCAATCTCTACAGATTCCATTGAATTAACAGAGCTTTTAGAAAAGTTTAAAAGCTCAACCCAGTCATACCAACAAACGATAGAGATTGATGGTGTTGAATTTTCCTATCTGCGCAAGGAAATAGAAAGGTTACAACTAATAGGATAAATGTAATGGAAAACGAAGAGTCTGTTGGCTTTAAATCAGTTACCCAATCTGCCGAGTTAATTATCCATGCAGGGTCTTCTCCCATCCCAGGAGAAGTCAGAAGCCGCCTAGAAAAGATACCAAGTATAAAGCCAAGACCAGCGCGCAGAATAATGGGTGTGAAATTGGCTGAATTGGGTGTCAATAGAAACCCTTATGTTGCAAATAGAGCAACTAAGGCTTTACTTGCACTGACTTCAATTACGTGGGGCCTCACCCTGCTTTTATTGACTGGTTCGCTGGTTAATTTTTACCTGCTTGAAAGAATAAATATCAGCGCTACCTCCCATGACGCAAGGATTGAGCCTACTGGCAAGCCTGTACGCATCGGTAACTTGGATTAGAGGAAGGATATGTTTCGCTCATCCGTAATTAAGAATCATCGAGGGCTCCTATCTGGTTTCGTAGTGCTGGTGGTCATTATCTATTTCTTAGAGTTTGCACTAAACACTCTTACAACAAATAAATCTGGTTACTACAAGATCCCCACTTACAACGATAAGGGCATTACCCGAATAGTTCCTCAGGTCCCATTAAGTGACCGTCTTTTTTCTGACTCTGAAGTTATGGATTTTGTAACTGAAGCTATGTACAACACACTCTCTCTATCTTTCGATAGTTATGAATTGTCTATGACAGAATCAGCATTACTATTCTTTACTACTTCTGGCTGGAAGTCATTCTCAAGCGCAGTTCAAGAAGCAGAAATTTTATCAACCATTTTCTCTAATAAAGAAATTATTGAGTTTTACCCTACCCGAGCGCCTTTTATGGAATTCAGTGGCACAGTTGACGGGAAAATTGATGGAAGATTCACAAAAGATGCCTACTGGGTATGGCGAGTTAAAGTTCAGGGCAAGATTATGAAAAAATCTTTGAAGGTTAAAGACGCAACTGAAACTGAGCTCGAGGCTATTCAGAATCAAAGGCACCAGGCCGCTAATGTAACTTTCTGGCTTGATTTACAACGTGTGCCAAAGGGTAAGGGGGCAAGTGCAGTTAAGATCATAAGTTCTTCTAATTGGGATGTTGATTGGTTATGAATATTCCACGACTTATTCGCATACTTAAATTCGACTGGCCATTTGTGCTTGCTATCGTTTTATCTGTTTTAGCTATTTTTAAACTTTCCGATTTCAATGAAGAACTATTAGGGAACCCGGATAGAGTTTTTCTTTATTCTGATGGTAATGGTGGTTACACAAGGGCCTTTGTATCACGTGACCCACGCTATACAGACGAGAAGGTTGTCAGGTTTCTTCGTCGTATGGTGAGCTCATGCTATACCGTCGATTATAAAACCGCTCAACACCTAATGAACGGTGAACGCGATAACGATTATGCCAACTGTATTGAAAAGCACTTTGCGCCAATAGCCGCCACATCACTGTTCAATGTTTATCCTACTGACCCTATGATTGAGGCGATTCTTATGTCAGAAGGTAAGGCTAACGTTGTTGTTCCTTACGATCCTATCGTTACCTTAAAGAACAAACCTGGTAAGCCTTTAGTTTGGGTAGTTGAGGTTCCGATAATGGTAACAGTCCAATCGGTATCAGGAGACCAAACAACCTCATTCATTGCTCACTACACAGTTCTACCTGAACCTAGAGCGGATAACGCAAGTTCATTACTCATCGACAGGGTGGTTTTTAGATGAACGTTAAAGACCTATTCAATTTTATTAGTACAGCTTTGGGGAAGACTCCGTTAACAGGAAGACAAAGTTCGAAGTCTACTGAGGATAGCTTTGTTAAAGGGGATACCTTTAGTTGCCAATCAATACCCTCCAGCGAGGTTAACCGTAACCACGATGCCGTGTTTGAAACAGATAAACGTCATAATTTAATCTATGACAATTTTAAGTCTGTCCAGCGATCTCCATACTACGCTCTGGTTTTATTTTTCTTAGCTATTGTTGCATTTTTATACGCCTTGAACCTGTTCATAGATACCACAAAGATTACTTCAACAAACTACTTTATTGCATCAACGACAAGTGATACTGCTGTATACCCAATACCCACAGATAAGCATATCTTGCCGACTAAGGACCAAGAAAGAAACCCTGGCGAAACTTACTCTGAAGAAGAGTCAGAAGTATTAGTTCGTGAATATCTAGTTGATAGCCTTAAAGACTGTTTTTCAATGAACTACTTAAATGCAGCAACAGTACTGTCTAGGTGCAAGTCCAACCATTTGGACTCTGAAACAGACACCCAAGACATATTTATTGAGCTTCTAAGAGCAAGTAACTATATAAATATAATGAAGAAATACCAGACTTCTGCATTACTCCACGTAGACACAAGCTCTATTAAACTTTTGAACAAAGCAATAGCTCAGCGTGAAGCCGTACCTGGCAGCGGCGTTATGCGTAGCCGCGCTGTCTGGATTTACCAACTTAAGATGCATTATACGATGGAGAAAGTTTCTGTCTCTTCTCCCACCTTGTGGCAAGTTGAGATGATCAGAGAATCTGCTTTCAACAAAGAGTTCCCTGTTTCTATCTTCAAAATACGCGATATCGAGTGAGTGAACATGAAAAGTCAAAATAAAGAGCTTCAAGTTAACCCGAGAAACTTTCAACCGTCTTTGTTGCAAAAAAATTTACATAAATCACGCAAAGGAAAGTCAAAAACTAAAAAAGCGTTGGCAAAAGCTCCAAACTACTATAGAGACCTTTTTCAGCCAATTGAAGGGGTCTTTAGCCGACCTTCATTTGGCGAGTTTCAATTCACTTACTGTGGATACATGATAGCTAACCAGCGTGAGGGTGTTCTCAATATCTATGTACCACAAGAAACAGACTCCCCATTACTAGAGTCACTCGAATCATACGGGTTTTATCTATGTAAAAAGTACCCTATTTCTGTACCCAATAGCTCTAGATCCTCAAGACTTCTTATGAAGCGCTATCTTTCAGAAAAAGTATCAGATCAGCAAGCTGTGGAGACAATAATGCAGTTAAAGATCATGCTAAATGCAGCAATAAAAAAACAACAACAAAGTGAGGATTTAGATATATCGGCAATGCCTAGCCTCAGTCCTACAATATTTAAGTCACTAAAAGATATCGGTATAAATAAGCAATCAGAGTTAAGGAAGGCAGACTTAAATGTTTTGTTCCATAAGATCAAAAGTGGAAACTCGAAGAGCTATAAAGGGGTACGCTTGTTATTTCAGCTACATTGCTTAAGAGAGGATACTCAAGTTCCTTACTTATCTAACGATACCAAACAACGCTTAGTTGATTCTTATAATTTTTTCGCCAAAATTAGAGGATACGCCCCTCTGACTTATATGTTTTACAGCTAGAAAATAACCTTGCATTAGTTTCTTTCGACATGCAATTAAACCATCAGTTACAAGGTAACCAGTCGCTCATTAGGCCTCTATTTATTAGTTAGTTTCAAACAGCAATAGATGTTGAATGTATGTAATTCTCCACAAAACATATGGTGACGTTAGCTAGGTATCGTTCACCATACTACAAGTGCTGATTCCCTCATTAACCCTATATTTTAAATCCTTCGATTCTAGTTTCCTTTACCTCTACTGTTAGCTTGGGGTGTGGTAACTGTCCTCTAGCCAGCATTTGAATAGGATTTCCTGTTCGTTTTGTAGTGGTTTCTTTATTACTTTT
>NZ_JADDYG010000123.1:0-344 GCF_015163535.1 Vibrio sp. OPT46
TGGTGCAGAAGTCTTGTATGAACTTAGTAACATGAGTGATACTGACTTCAATGATCAAATCCGTGCTGTACTCAATGCTAGCGGTTTGTAATTTATCGTTTTCTGATAATACCTTATCCGTGATAAAACGATTCGCTCAAGGCTGAGCTGTATGTGGTGAAATGTCTCTAATTTCAACCGATAGATAATTTGATTTATGCGTGTTGATGTTATCTCAAAAAGGAATCATTGAGCTTTATGTTTTCAGGGATGCTATTTATTTTCGCTCCGCTTGTGGTGGGGTATCTAATTCCTATATCTCGATCTTCGTTATTGGAGAAGATCAATCAGTCAACGTCCTACCT
>NZ_JADDYG010000124.1:0-339 GCF_015163535.1 Vibrio sp. OPT46
TCGACCAAGAGTTGCAAAGACAAAAGTCAGTCTACATTCTAAAGATTCGATCATTCAAAAAGCCCTTAAGCAGGCAGAAGAGGAGTATGGATTACTTGCAGGAATAGATCACTTAAAGAGCTATGATGCTAAGGAAGACCCGTACCTAAAACACCTAAAGAAGAACAAGCGTTCTATCTTAGGTTTTTAATAACGTGAACATAAAATAAACGGCTAGTTTGAGTTATTCTCGCTAGCCGTTTTTATTTTCAGTGGAGCGTTACCTCTCCATACGTGAGCTAATCCGTTACGTTCTAATTTAGTAATGTAACTGACAAGGTTTTGTCCAGAACCTTCACA
>NZ_JADDYG010000125.1:0-714 GCF_015163535.1 Vibrio sp. OPT46
GGACAGTGCCTGGTGGGTAGTTTGACTGGGGCGGTCTCCTCCCAAAGCGTAACGGAGGAGCACGAAGGTGGGCTAATCACGGTTGGACATCGTGAGGTTAGTGCAATGGCATAAGCCCGCTTGACTGCGAGAATGACAATTCGAGCAGGTGCGAAAGCAGGTCATAGTGATCCGGTGGTTCTGAATGGAAGGGCCATCGCTCAACGGATAAAAGGTACTCCGGGGATAACAGGCTGATACCGCCCAAGAGTTCATATCGACGGCGGTGTTTGGCACCTCGATGTCGGCTCATCACATCCTGGGGCTGAAGTCGGTCCCAAGGGTATGGCTGTTCGCCATTTAAAGTGGTACGCGAGCTGGGTTTAGAACGTCGTGAGACAGTTCGGTCCCTATCTGCCGTGGGCGTTGGAGAATTGAAAGGGGCTGCTCCTAGTACGAGAGGACCGGAGTGGACGAACCTCTGGTGTTCGGGTTGTGTCGCCAGACGCATTGCCCGGTAGCTAAGTTCGGGATCGATAACCGCTGAAAGCATCTAAGCGGGAAGCGAGCCTTGAGATGAGTTCTCCCTGATACTTTAAGTATCCTAAAGGGTTGTCGTAGACTACGACGTTGATAGGCAGGGTGTGTAAGCGTTGTGAGGCGTTGAGCTAACCTGTACTAATTGCCCGTGAGGCTTAACCATACAACACCCAAGGGGTTTTGATGGACTCAATG
>NZ_JADDYG010000126.1:0-359 GCF_015163535.1 Vibrio sp. OPT46
TTTTCAGCCCTAAACCACCTACTTCAGTAGGTGGTTATCATCCGCTTCGGCTTTGCCTGTAAATCTACTCATGCTAAATGCATCTTTGATTTTTCCAGAATTCGAAGAGGACAAATAACATGAGTAGATACAATCAAGTTTCCTCACCTTAGGAAGAACAGGCTTTGGGGTAATCACTTTTGGCAAAGAGGCTATTTTGTCGATAGTGTTGGAATCAATGAAGAAATAATACGCCGATATGTAAGACATCAAGAGAAGCAAGAGCGAGTAGAGCAGCAGCAATTGGCGCTGGACGAAACAAAGGCCCCCTTTTAGGGGGCTCATACAAAGCCACCTTCTTTAGAAGGTGGTAATTTACT
>NZ_JADDYG010000011.1:0-590 GCF_015163535.1 Vibrio sp. OPT46
ACCTAAATACTCCCTTCCAGCCTGAATCATTCTCAATAATGAGAACAGCTTTCACTGATCCTTTCTTATAATTTCATCGCTTCCCACAACATTTGAAGGAAGCAGCAAGAAGTTAAGTGCAGTCATTTTTAATCAGGAATAACAGGAAATGGAGTAATCGTTATGACTCTAAACAAAACAGGGCTTGCTTTAGCAATGTCAGCAATTTTATTTAGTGGCTCTCTAATCGCGAATGAGATCGATGATGGAGACGACAACATGCAATGGACTGACAGCGCTAATACCGATATCGGTTTATCTGGCAGCTTCAATGATAACAGTGACAATAGCGCATCTCTCGGTGTTGGTGATAGCTTCAACGACAACAGCGATAATAGTGCGTCACTAGGTATTGGTCATAGCTTCAACGACAACAGCGACACTGACAACAGTGCAACTCTTGGTGTTGATGACAGCTTTAATAACAACAGCGACAACTCAAACTCGAGCACTAACACAGCTCAAAGCCACAACGACAATAGTACGTCTAACGCTAACGACAACAGTACCAGTGCTGATCTTGATGTGAGCCTAAATAGTGATAGTAGTGA
>NZ_JADDYG010000127.1:0-11531 GCF_015163535.1 Vibrio sp. OPT46
AATCGCGCTGAGTTCTTTTAGTTGTTGATTTCATAACACTCTCCAATTTTGGGGGTGGAAAGTGTCAACCTTATTTAGGACGGCACAAAGCTAACTCGCTCGGCGCTCACTACTCAAATGCTTTTTTATCTATATAAAGTCATCCAAAAGGCAGAAAAACACAAGAGCACAGTGCTCTTGCCAGAAGCACTTGGCGGGAAAAGTGTTTCACAAAGGAGCGACAGAACGTTGGCTTCTGGTCAAAAAAGCTCCCTAATAATGCCCCTCAATAACCGAACTCGCAGCAGCAGGAGAATTGATACCTTGTGACTCGTATCACTGATAACCGAAATCATCGTGTGGTGAGATGGCTTAACTGCAATACTGGCAAGATGACAATATGACTCTCAAGTCAACACCATTCAGCATCGGCATGCACTATCCATCTCAAACTCAGCTAAGAAGCACGTTGCCATCGAAGAAAAGAGTCACAATATCACTGGGCGATGTTGAAGCATCGACACCTAACACACTTGTATGCGTTCAGCGAACTATGAGAGGATTCATCTATATCCGTGTAAAGGGAATAACAGTGCTATACCACCTAAATTAAATCATTGTGCCATAAACTAAGACTAATACTTGAGCCAAAAACACCAAGCGTACGAGTCCCTCTTTAATAGTTTTTATGTTTGCTTGTTCAGAAGCGTCTGAATGGTTTAGCAAACACTTGAAATTTATCGGCGTAAACTATTTTACCAGGGCTTTCTGTTCTTAATTGCTCAACTGCGACGCCCTTACTTTCAACTAAAAAAACGAACTCACGTATTTTAGATATATGTTTAGAGGAAGACTCAAGAAACCAACTGATATACACCTCTGATTTCTTAGACTTTTGTGTGTTTAAGTAGTCTAAAGGAGATTCAAGGTTTTCGTCGAACCACGCCATCACCTCAGCAATATGTTCAAGTTCATAGTCATAAAATACTTCTTGTTTCTTCATACAACTAATTGCCTGAAATATGCCCTTTCTCTGATTTGAATCTTCATCGATCTGATCAACGACAAATCGTACATACATGTACACCTCCCAAACCATTGTAGCTCCAAAAAGTAGACAGCACATAACTACATACTTCCTCACTCAACGGGACTGAACATAATTTCCAGCGATATTGCTTTCCACGAGACTACAAGTTATTGCTAGAGTGAGGAATTAATTATTCGACAAAAATGAGCTCAGGACAAACTGAGCTCATTTTTAGTTTATAAGAATGGATGCTTAGAAGAAACCAAGTGGATTAACACTATAGCTTACCACCATATTTTTGGTATTTTGGTAGTGATCTAGCATCATTTTGTGTGTCTCACGGCCAATACCAGATTTTTTATAGCCACCAAATGCAGCATGTGCCGGATAAGCGTGGTAACAGTTTACCCAAATTCGTCCAGCCTCAATATCACGAGCCATGCGATATGCTTTGTTACTATCTCGGGTCCAGACACCTGCACCCAGGCCGTACTCGCTGTCATTTGCTATTTGAAGGGCTTCTTCCATAGTTTTGAAAGTAGTGACAGCAACAACAGGACCAAAAATTTCTTCTTGGAAGATGCGCATATCGTTAGTGCCTTTCAACAATGTTGGCTCTACAAAATAACCATTTTCTGCCGAGCTCTCCCCACCCGCAAGAAGTTCAGCGCCTTCTTCAAGACCAAGACCAATGTAGCCACGAATCTTATTAAACTGCTCTTCTGAAACTTGAGAACCAACTTGTGTGTCAGTATCTAATGGATTCCCTTGCTTAATCGTTTTCATTCGGTCAAGCAATTTAGCCATGAATCGGTCATAGATAGACTCTTGAATTAACAAACGCGATGGACAAGTACATACTTCACCTTGGTTAAAGAAAGCAAGAAGTACGCCTTCAACACACTTATCAACATAACTATCTTCATGGTCGAAAATATCTTCCATAAATATATTTGGTGACTTACCACCTAACTCGACGGTTGAAGGAATAAGACTGTCTGCTGCACATTTTAAGATGTGTTGCCCCACTTCTGTTGAACCTGTAAATGCGATTTTTGCAATTCGGTCGTGAGTTGCAAGAGCCTGACCAGCTTCTGCGCCCATACCGTTTACGACATTAACAACACCAGCAGGTAAAAGATCTTCTAGTAATTCCATCAGAACTAGAATCGACGCTGGTGTTTGTTCCGCAGGTTTCAATACCACACAGCAACCAGCAGCAAGCGCCGGGGCCAATTTCCATGCTGCCATTAACAGTGGGAAGTTCCAAGGAATAATTTGACCAACAACGCCAACAGGTTCTGGAAAATGGTAAGTAGCAGTATGGTTATCTAATTCAGCTGCAGTACCCTCCTGAGCTCTAATGCAACCCGCGAAGTAGCGAAAGTGGTCAACAGTTAATGGAATATCCGCAGCTAGTGTTTCTCGAACTGGTTTACCGTTGTCCCATGTTTCTGCGACAGCTAACATTTCTGAGTTTGCTTCAATACGATCTGCAATTTTAAGTAGTAGGTTAGAACGCTCGGTAACAGATGTCGCTGCCCAAGTCGATTTTGCAGCATGTGCTGCGTTTACAGCTAGATCGATATCTTCCTTTGTGGATGCAGGGATCTGACAAATAACTTCGTTATTTACAGGTGAAGTATTAGTAAAGTAATTCCCAAGAACAGGAGCGATCCATTGCCCACCGATGAAGTTAGCGTATTTTTCTTTAAAGTTAACCACAGCATTTTCTGTATTTGGTTTTGAATACAGCATGTATATACCCTCCGATTTTATATTTAATTAGCATGCCGGAAATTATGCTTTAATTATCTAAAACTCAAATATAAACTCAGTTTAATAATCAAAACTCAATCACTAAAAAACACTAACAAACAACAACTTAAACAAGATTATCAACATTTCCGTCTGATTTGCCATGTTATTTAGTCCTATTTTAGATAGCTAATAATTTAGAGTTATAAATCTAAAAAATTATAAGGAAAACTGACCATAGCAATTAAGACAGTTGCACTAAGCAAATGTGACAAAATCAGTCGTATTTTTATCCATCCCATTGATATATATAAATTTACCTTTTCTCTATCTAATAAGTTGAATATTGATAAACATCACAAATAAAACATAATTACTCCACTTTATTTAAGGAGATCTTATGCATGAAAAAGGTATATCTAGCAGGCCCAGAGGTTTTTTTAAAAGATTCAATTGAAATCGGTGCTAAAAAAAAGGAGCTTTGCGACAAATACGGATTTATCGGTTTGTATCCATTAGATAACGAGATTGATATAAATGGGATGTCGAAAGAAGCTATCGGCCTTGAAATATCACGTGCTAATGAAGCTCTCATTTTATCGGCAGATGCTGTTATCGCGAATTTAACTCCATTTAGAGGAGCAAGTGCTGATGTTGGAACCGTATATGAAGTAGGGATGGCAAAAGGGTTGCGCAAAGTAATACTTGGCTACACTCATGACGAACGTAAATTTCTACAAAGAAACATTGATGAGATAAACAAAGTAAGCTTCTCCGATGGTGAATATAAAGATAAGAATAACATGGTTATTGAAGATTTCGACCTAGTTGACAACTTAATGATTGATGGCGGTATGACCTATTCAATATTGAAGAATGAGACATTGAATGAAGACGATAAATATCGGTCACTAAAGCTATTTGAAGAGTGTTTATTACAACTTCATCGGCATTATTATCCACTAGCCAAAAATGTTTAAATTAAAGAGGAATGCACATGATTTCATTCACCGAAGATATGCTCAACATAATGCTACCAATAGTTAAAAAATATCACATGCAAATTCCAATTGCAGTAGCAACGGAGTTTGTAGAGTACCGAGTTGTGGCAGTAAACAGTTCGTTCATGGACTTTGAATCTAATGGAGTACTAGTTAGTGTCGAAGTTGGCGGGAAATTACTTTTAGAAAATGGCGCTTCATTAGAGTATGTTATAAAAAATGGTACAGCAATTTTAACAGAGTTAGCAAAATCAGAACTTTTAACTAACTCATTTTAAATAACTAGTACACCTAACGTCTGTTGGCTTATATATTAGAATTACTATTACTGTAATATTGTATGCTCTTACGATACTCAGTTGGCGTCATATTTTGATACTTTTTAAAAAGTACGCGAAAGTGGTTGGTATCATTGTATCCAATTTCGTTGCAAATCCGCTCTATAGAGTATTCGGTTCTATTCAATTTCTCTCGTGCTAAAGCAATCCGAATCCTCTGTATGTAGTTTATAGGAGTTTCTCCTGTTGCCATTTTAAAGCGACGTTTCATTTGCCGCTCACTTAAAAAACAGTGGCTTGCACATTTGACAACATTCAGTTGAGTCGAGTCTTGTTCGTGCATCCAGTCTTGTAGGGCATGAATCAGTTGATCATTGTGCTGCCTAAACTCTACAAAATCGGAATGAGACACTTGCTGCTCCTCTGTCACCTCCCCTTTTAAAAAATGATCACATTTTTCTTTGTGGTTTGAACCAAAAAGCCCACCAATAACGAGCATTATTGCTTGATAGTACTCACCAACGCTGGAAGTGCAGATCAAGTTATCTTCGCGAGTAATTTTGATATGCGGCTGCAATTTTACCTTGGGATACAGATCGCGGAATAAATGGCTGTGAACCCAATGCGTAGTAGCAGTTTTGCGGTTAAGTACGTTCAAATGAGCAAGGAGAAAAGCCCCTGTACAAATTGAAACAACATACGAAGTATCTTTAATTAACTTCTTAAGCCAACTAACCATTTCATCACTAATCAAGAGTGGTAGCTTCTCAGGTTCACCACAAGAGCCAATTAAAAGTATGTCAGTGTCAGAGATTTCACTCCAGTCTAGGTTTGGTGACAATCCAATGCCACCTAGTGCTTTAACGTTCTTACCTGATGTTGAGACTAAGTTTATTTTAGGTTCTGGAATTCCCGCTAATGTACTTGCAACAGTTAACATCTCAATTGGACCAGAAATAGATGTTGTTGACATTCCATCGAAAAGTAGGGCCGTAATTTGAAGTGGTTTAGGAGCCGTACACGTAAAATGCATTGTACGTATTTCCTTGTATAACAATAATTTTCTTTACTATGTCTCAACTTCAGGCTCTGAACCAGTGAACTTATATGATAATTACTTTTTATGTTGAAATTAACACAGAAAAAGAAACACAGATTAAGAGTATGATTTTATTTAATTTTTCACTCACACGCCCACATAATAACCAAATATATTGATGAATTTAGAGTAATTACTTTATCATCAATCGGCCGTAACGCATTGCATGCTGCCTGTGAGTAAACTTGAATAACAAAAGATATCACTATCTTGATAGACGGTCTGGAAATATTCCTCGGATGTATCCAGAAGAAGGTGCGCTTGCGTAGCATCCGGTTCAACACTAGCTTTATAGCCTTCACTATATACTGTATTACTGGTTGAGAATAAACTAGAGGTCCAAAAATATAAGGAAGACGAAACGTTCAAACTTATGGAAGCACCTTCAGCCCCATACGTCGTATGAAGCTGATGCATACCAGTCCATTTGTGATCAAGAGTATGAAATTCTCGATACTTCTCGACTCCCGACTCACTGTAGGTGACACCATGACCGAACAGCAAAGTGTTGTTTTTTCCTTCTAGAAAAAAAGGATGAAAAATGTTGTTCAGATACACAAGTAATAGTATTAAGCTAGCAAGCAATACTGCTAATAAGGTGTTTAACTTAATGGCACTGTTCACGAATAGCCTCTTTGATGTTTTGAGTTGTGTATCGGTGAGAAAAACTCAAGTTAGCCGAACGAATTTCACTAAAATTTTCTGTTTTATAGATACAAGATATATATATCTGTTCAGGGTTTTTAGAAAGGAAAATTTTGCTTATATTGCTTTGATAGGCGCCTGAAATGGATTCAAATAGCTTAGTACCACTTGGACTAGATTCGTAATAATAGCTAATACCTGCAACCTCGGAACTTACCCATTGTTTTGTAGTGATACTTTGAGAGTGAAAGTAGAAAGTGATAAGCCAATACGAAATTAAGAAAATGCCTATGGATAGGCAAGCGGTAAGTACGCACTGGGTAAGCACATTTAGTGATAGTAGGTTTACTGCTTTGAACGAGGATCTCTTGGGGTGCTGTTTGTTTTTTTTGCTATTTTCACTGAAAGCTATGGTAACGTTGCTTTCTCCCTCTCCCGCACTTAAGTTATGCTGTAAAAATGTAATCCTATCAACTACAAGCATGTAACCTTGTTTTGGGACGGTTTTGATATAGTGCTGCTCTTTACCATTGTCACCAAGAGCTAAACGTATTTGTGCGATAGACTGGGTAATACTAGATGCAGAGACAATCCGCTCTCCCCATACCTCTTGTAAAATACATTCTTTAGTAACCACATTTCCTTGGTTAAGGAGCAAAAGCTCTAAAATTTTGCTTTCAGTAGACTTGAGCTTCTTACTCTTTTCTTGGCTTGGATGTGAAAGTTGTCTCCGAGCTGTTGGGTCAAATACCCACATGATTGATCCTTTAATATTTCCACACGATGTTTGCCAGCTATGGTATTATCATTACGAGGTTGCTGAGTGTAAATCTCTCCTGAGCAATATCGGCAACACACTACGTTATTATTTATTTATACTATTTATGTCTACACACTGAATTGCTTGGTTAGACAATTGAACATAGCAGTATTGTCTAGCATCGCTTGGTAGTACTTGAAATTCTTCTTCCCCCCCATCAAATAGAACATGCTGTTCAGGCCTATCAAAAAACTTTACCTGTTCATCATCGACAAGCTTATTAATAAATTTTATCGAATATTCACTAAAAGGCCAAAATGTCATTAAAAATTGCGTTTTTACAGCCTCACCACTATCAAATTGAATATTTGCAAGTAGTTCATACCTGTTAAGAAAAAAAGGAACCAGTGTATAGCTTATCTCTCTATACCGATAATCTTGTTTATCTTCACCATAAGTAAGAATAACTTTGTTAATAACTGTGTCCGTCTTATTAACAAAACTAGGTATGTAAGATGTGGCAAAGTAGATTTGTATCAAAAAAATAATAATGAGTAGTAGACTCAAGATTCCTATCACTTTATTGACATGTTTCCAACACTTCATCACCAACATCCTTTAGTGCGCGATTTATATCAACTGAAAAATTATAGCTTCTTTGTTGACCATTCTTTGGCATCAACTTGTAACATGCAATGTAAAGTCGACTTTGATTAGAAGTTATATAGAAGTTGACATTAGTGAGATCCTTTTTATGAATAATAGTCTCTGCCAACTGACTACTTACTCTATCGTTCTTTTCAACGTAAAAGTTGTTACTTCCTACCTTAAATGAATAGAAACTCATGGGTTTAGTACTATCAGGAGCGACAAATAAGAAATGGAATAATAAAATATTGATAAACAACAAGAATGTGAATGCAGTTATGAATACCCAACTTACTGAGTGTTTTTTTATCTCAGTATCTGCTTCTGTTTTTTCCTCTGCTAGCAACTTAACAGTATTTGGCATAAGACAATAGCCTAGTTTGGGTATTGTTCTAATAACATTTTGTTCGTTAGCGTCGTCACTTAAAGACTGCCTTAATTTAGCTATTGCTTGTGTAATGCTAGACTCAGACACGACTTTTTGGGGCCATACATACGCAAATATTTCCACCTTTGTCACCGTTTTTCCTTGATTGGAAAGCAATAACTTAAGTAGGTT
The DNA here is from genome assembly GCF_015163535.1 of Vibrio sp. OPT46. Taxonomy (NCBI): domain Bacteria; kingdom Pseudomonadati; phylum Pseudomonadota; class Gammaproteobacteria; order Vibrionales; family Vibrionaceae; genus Vibrio; species Vibrio sp. OPT46. The sequence continues at coordinate 7,758 of NZ_JADDYG010000127.1, forward strand.
ACTCTCTATGTTGTCAAGTTTTCTGCATTCATTTGTCTGTAGGTTGTGTAACTGCTTATCTGCTCGATAATCAAATATCCACATATTATTGCTCTTGCCGCTAATTTGCTTCCAGTTACTGCCTATGGTTACATAGTCATTAGTGATAATTCTATCTATTGAATTCTCCATCTTCAATAGATTCATTTAAAACCTACGTATTTTTTAAATGATGAGTCAAAATGAGCTAGGTTTCCTTAATCTACTTTAGATTTTTAGCGAAGTAGGTGGTGGCTTTTTTAACCATATCTAGCTCTTCGTTTGCTTCGAAGACTCAAACACCTTAGAAAGTTCCTTCATGTTAATTTTATCGGGAGGTAATTATCTCACCTATCCAGATATGCTTGGAAGCAGTAGCGATCAATTATCGAAACAGATATTTCAGGACTTCTACGTGATCTTGTAATTATTTCTTACAACAGATCTCCAGCGCTTCACTGGCTTACAAAACACAACAATTTCATAAAGTTACAAAAAAAATATATTGCCATTACACTTATCACCCAAACAGAATGCGTGCTTACGATATTAACCTTTTGACCATGCATTTTTTGGTTTCACCCATAATGGCATGAGTTCTATCTTGACACCTCAATAGCATGAGCCCAAATTTACTATGTAAAGAGTTACCCAGTATCTCGTTGAGAAACCGAAAGAAGTATCAACATAAAATTTAACTATTCTTCATAGAAACATCAAAAAATGGCGAGATGTCTCGCCATTTTTATTGATTAAGGTTTGACCGCCAATAACCCCATTGTTGGATTCATAACATTCATTCCTGCTAAAGCCAGCCCGCCAGAGAGTGACTTAGTTCCCCTCTTCGAAGCTGCTTTCTTCGCCTGCTTCATAAGCATGTTTTGCGATTGATTGAAGCGCGCTTGATTATCAATATCAACAGCGGCTTGAGTAATGTCCTCAGGGCTCATATTGATAGCATCATTTACACCAAGCGTTTCTAGATACTTATCCATAACATTTCTATCAGGACTAGCGATACGATCATGCATCGTGGTCACTTCATCCTTAGTAGACATGTTTGTGAAGGTTGGAATACGCCAGATCTCTTCTGCTAAGACTCGGTAGTCCGCTTCTATCATGTTCAACGAAGACATGATGCTCTCTTCACAACGGCTCACTGCCACCTGGTTAACGTTTCTGTTGTATTTAATGCCCGTTCTGCGTTTAGTCTGCTTCGAACGGAGGTGCTTACCAAACGAATCCCACAGGAGTACCTTAAGTAGCATCGGGTTAACCATAGTTCCAAACTCTAGGCCAGTACCTGCCCCAACTGTTGCACTTGCACCCGCTTTAAATGTGAAGTCTCCAGAACCTTTAACAATGGCTTCCAAAGCAGCAGATGCGCCCAAGCCAACTGATGCAGAACCAGTCACACTACCAGACAACATATCCATACCACGAGCTTTCAGGGTAAAGGTACTTGTTCCACTAGCCTTAGCACCAACAAAGGCACTTGCACCAAGCTTTGTTTTGATAACTTCATTTTCAGTACCCACGTTGGCACTGTTTATTGCACCGGTGAATTGAACTTTTGCTGTCGCACCGACAAACAGCTCCCCCTCGTTCTTTAGTGACATAAAATCAGCCACAGAAAGTTCATGAGAGACTGTTAACTTCATTCCCATTTCGGCAGCGAGCATCGCATCAATTTCTAAATCGATACCCGGTATAATTTGAGTTGTTACTACCGAATCATCAATACTAACAGTAGCATTTCCTGTTTTCTTATTAACCTCAAATTCAGATTTAGTACTTTTCTCTTTGTTTCCACTAAAAAGCTCTCGGCTATGCCCAATGCCACCCAATGCGCCTTTATTGATTTTAGCGCTCGCACTAAACTTGCTGCTCTCACGGGCACCAATTTCAGCGGATGCTTTGATTTGGTTTTTCATTTTTCCGAAGTCCCAAGTTTTTTCAAACTCGACTTTTGCTTCGGCAAACAGTGCTTGTGAGGCTTCAAATGTCAGTGAACCGTCCTCAAGGTTTACTTTGCCCTCAGCAGAGCGGGTATTTCCTTTTTGGAACAGATCATTGATAGCAGGCCAAAGTTCAGCATTACATTTGGCATGATTAAAGTAGGCATCTCGTAAAGCATTAACTTGTGCATCAAGAATTTCTACCTTGGCTTGGCCAAGCTCACCGGATGCTAAGATACTGCTATGAGAACGCTTCAAAATTTCATGCTTGTTATGCAGCATTTGGAAGAAAGTACGGTTAATCAATTTCGAACGGACAGATTCCGTTGGTGAACGGTGTGGTTGAATCACCTTAACGACACTACCAAACTTTTTCGTCACTCGTTCTACAAAAAACTGCCATACAGGATGCTTAGTAACTGCGCTAGCTTCGTAGGCGCTACTATTGTTTCCTGACTGGCGATACAATTCCGCCTCAACCTCAGAATAGATAACATCTATCGCTTTTTCTAAATAAGGTAAGGCTCTGTTAGAGTGCCTTCTCCCGCATGCGAGAGACAGTTTTTTCAACCATTGCTCAATTTCTATCGCGCATCCTAAGTTAGGGATTAATTTTCCATCCGTCCCTTTGATTGATGACACATCGAAGTCGAGATTGGCTGCAGCAAGCTGTTTTTTATTCATTAGCTTTCCTTCTATCTAAATCTCAAGGCTCAGGGCTTTTCGCCACTGGATAAGCGTTGAGTTTATTGAGTAGTCATGCGCATATGACATGACCTGATCGATGATTTGAATCAGTGAAAACCAGTCGTCCCCCGTTTCTACCAGACCTTCCCCACTCTTTTGATTTGGCGAAGCAAACATAGGCGTTGCTTGCCAATCGGAGAGTGCTTCCCGAGAAGATCCAGTCCGACAACTGGCACCGAAATCGATCAATCGAATATGTTGTAATTGAGGTACATAAAGCAGGTTAGATGGCTTGATATCGCCATGTACCCACCCCTTGCTATGACAGTGTTTGATCGCCTGAACCACACTAGGCAAAAGCGAAGCAAATAACGCTAGATCCTTAGGCTCAAACTCAATCAGCGGTATCGCACTTTGATCAAACTCCAGCGTTAGCTGCAATTTGCTCCAGTCGACATCCACTACTTTTTGTATTTGAGCACCCTGACACTCTTGCAAAGCAACCCATTCTCTTTGCAGGCTCTCTGCCGAATCAAAATGCTTAGTGTAGTAGGTCAAGTCGTTACTGATTTCGTGCACACGGGAATGAGTAGCCAAAACTTGGCAACACACTCGTTCCTGCGGTTCAATCACTGCTTTCAACATCGACAACCTTAAAGCTGCTTAGGCAACGAGAATTGAACAAATAAAGATTTATCCAATGGTTGTTTGGAATCACGCAACGTGTAATCCAATACGATGTTGTTTTGGTTAATTTTGTAGTTGAGCTTACGAATCAAGCGGCTCGATGTCGCACTGCTCTTATTCGCAAAAATAGCGCGCAACAACGCCCACTGACCGGTAAATGATTGTTGTGCGACTCGATTCTGACCGCTGTAGAATTCTGCACTCAAATAGCCATCCACTCCTGCGGTTGGCCAAGTTATCTCGCGCCACACTCTTGGACCATGTTTGTAGTCGTAAATCGTTTCAGCCTCTCGTAGGCGGAATTCCGTCACGTCAGTACTCATTGAGCTCGCTTTTACTTCAAGCCTTAACCCAAGATCATCTCCTGAAGAACCGAAGAAAATGCCACTCAGTTTTTGAACTAATTCAAGTTGCTTACGAGTGT
>NZ_JADDYG010000127.1:11594-26083 GCF_015163535.1 Vibrio sp. OPT46
TTGAGTTTATTGGTAGCGCTAGGCCGTCAACTTCGTTTAGCTTGAGCCTGCCGTTATCCCAGTAAACAAACGGCTTCAAGGTTTCTTCTATGTAGCGAGCCACACGGCCACTTGGTTTAAAGAATTGAGAAAAGTCATCTAAGCTCACTTCTCCACGGCCATGTTGATCAAATGGGAATCGCCCTTCAATGGCAGACACATAAAACTGGTAAACTTGCTCATCCCACTGTGTATTTAGATACACTACGCTGCCATTCACCACTTGCTTCCAAACTTGTTCACTGAGACTCTTCGCCCAGGACGCGACGATGTTTGGAGCCTTGCTGCCAGCTTGACGGAAGTTCACGATAGGGTCGCTACTACCTTGCGCATGGGCGATGGCATAAGCATGGAATGATTTTCCGGGGTTTGAACTAGACAATGCGGCATCGAAAAACGAGTTAACTTCATCAACTTGAACGATCAACTGCTCCAGTGGTGTATCCTTGTCTTTACCATTCCCATTCACAAACCGAGAGAAAGGCAAAAATGCTTCATTTACGACGAATGAAGGTTGCAGCCTCAACAGGTTATCGCCAACTGCTCGGTTCACCTTGTCGGCTTTGTTCAACACCTTTTTCGCTTTCTTCAATCCTAGTTGACCGGCTGCACGCTTTTGTCCTTTCGTATCTGGTTGATCTGCGACAGCCAATGTTGTGTTCACCACAACTGCATCCAATACATCAAGTAGTGGACTCGTAGCCGGAGAACGTGTGTTCCTTAGTGCATAGCTGAGTCCTGAAGCATCGCCAAACTGCTTGATTTGAATGTTGTTGACCAAGTCTTTCCAGTAGTAGATGTAATCGGCAAAATACAGACGTTGAACCTGTTTGCTCAGTTCTCTAAGCTCAATGACTGATGCGCCAGACATATCACCTTGAATCGCTTTAAACTCGCTCATCAAGCTTCTAAGCAGAGGCGACTTTGCCGTCAAATCAATTTGGCTATAGCCCTGCTTAGTAAAGATTTCTGGGATCAGATAGCCATGGAAATCATTAGTAAACTCAAACAAGCTATTGAACTTCTCACCGAGCTGGCTTCGGAGATCCACTTGAGTACGGTACTCTGGCATCTCTTTAATACGCGCATAAATCAGTCGCTCTGGTGACAAGCCTTCAAGGTTGTTCGTTGCAACAGCTATCAGGTCTAGGTTCGGTTGTAGCTGCTTGTCGTAATGACTTTTAAACAAGTCTTCGATTAAAAGAGAAAAAGAGTAAAGTTCGTCCGGAGAAAGCTCACCTTGGTCTTTCAAGTTATCAAGCAAGTAAGTTTGTAGTTCCGCAAAATTCAGTTGCTCTCGGTCAAACAACATCTGGTAGTAACGCAAAATCTCAAAGATTCGGCTTGGATTACCAAGGTTCACATAAACATACAGCTCGCTGCTGATCAGCTCTTCGAGCTTTGGCAGCATTATCTGGTGCAACTGTTTTTCATAAGCAGAGTAAACACTCTCGGCCGTATCCGTTTGCTTAATACTGACTTTCTCATGCCACGGTTTAGGTTGAACGCCATCAGCAACCACATCGCCGAGTTCTCTTAATACCGCTACAACCTCCGACATAGAATTGTCATTGCTCAGCTTTTGAACATCGTTTTGATAAAAACGAATTTGAGATAGAGCCGTTGTGCGCCAATCTTCATCAACATTCCAGTTTTCCTGTAACTTCAGACCTGCAACAGAAATCAGCCCAACTACGGATACTAAAACAGCGGTTCGAAATACAAGATAACCCGCATGACGCCATTCATTGACACCGACGATATTCTTCTCCGGCAAGATGACCTTATTGAACAAACGTTGCGTAAAGAAACCACGACGATTTGGCTGCTGTTCAACTTGGTTATTGGTGTTGAACTCAGCACGTTCGGCCACAACCTGCGTTAGTAGATCATGCTCAATGCCTTTTTGCCCGGATGACATTAAATAAGCACCGCGGATCCATACGGCTTCTCGGACACGGTTCTCGCGACCAATGTCGCTCAAAAACTCGTTGACGCGCTCTAGGAAAATTCTTAGCTGATAAGGCCAAGCGATTATAGAGCCCGACTTGTCACTGCCGACGTTTCTCAGTAACTCAAACTGCTGCCCCGCAATGGATTGAATCAACGCATGGCTTTCTGCCTCAAACTGCTGTTTGTCATAACGGCGCGAAACATCGCACTCAAAGGTAATACCAAAAGGATTTTCTGAGTCACATGTAGTGAAGCTCTCAAAGAAACCAATGAAGTCTGCAATCGAGTCAGCTTTAGAGAAAGCGGCGTAAACAGGCAAGTTTAAGCTAAGCTCTGCGCCCATCGACAACACAGCCTCCTGATAGATGCCTGAGAGCCTAGTGCGTTCTTTTTTGTCTCCTGTCATTAGGCGATCACACCCAATAACCGTCACAATGCCGTTCAACCCTTGCCTCGGACGGTATTTAAGTAGTTGCTTCGCCAGTACTTGCCAAAGCGACTCGTCAATACCGTCGTTATCAAATATACGATGGCCGACTTCCACAACGACTGCGTTATCGTTGCTCCAAAAGCGTAGGTACTGTTCCGTATCACTTTCATCCAAGTAGCGCTCGTTAACTGGCTCAAAACCATTCTGTAGCAATATGGCACTTTTCGCGTCTTTTTCACCACCTAGAACTAAGTACCAAGGCAGACTGTAAAGACTTTCTAGCTTGTTACGAGCTTGTCCTTGTATCTTTTTCGTTGCGATACGAAACAGCTGCTGGATCACGCGTGTGTCTTGTTTAAGCAGTACGTGTTGATCATGCTCTTCTTTCTCTGTTTGATTAAGCTTGCGCTGTTTCCACCACCAAACACATGTAAAGAAGACAATAACGACGGTGACAGCGAGCATTCCCCACTTTATCCAGACTGGTTGCTCTTCTGATGCCGTTATCCAAAATGCGAGCGTCCCTAAAATGGCAGTAATCACCAAGAAAATAGAAAATATCTTTTTAAACATCTTATTTCAGCGCTCTTTTAATCGTGGCGTTCAAACCAAAGCGAACATTGAGTTCATTTTTCAACTTACGAATGGTGTTTAAGTCGTCACCTGCGTGAAGATAAAGCTCAACACCATGTTCCGTTTCACGAGTAAAAGATTCATAGCCTGCTTGTTTGAGTTCTGTCGATAAACGAAGTGCGTCGCTCGCCCGAGAAAATACCGCGAGAATGATCTCCCATTGCTGAGTGACCACTTTTCCTTTCATTCCCGTTTCTTCCTCTAGGCTTTCACTCTGTCGCCCCAAGTCCGCATCGGAACTTAAGTACACTAAGTCACTGCTGTTTTTCTTCAGGTTGACGTCTGACATATCGATCGCGCTAAACTGTGCCAACAACGGCTGCACGCGGCTGTTGTACCAATATTCAGTAAAGCCATACCCGGATGCCAGAACCAAACAAGCCAAGCCTAACGTTTTGCCCATACTGATCATTAGCCACGGGCGTTTACCTTCGATTAACGTTGGTGTTTTCGGTACCGGAAAAGGACTTTCACTGCGATAGTGGCGAATGAGGCCGTACGCACGAGCGGTAATATCATGCAATTGGCTCTCGTCTTCATGGCGAAAGCGCCCTTTGAAACCCAAAGCTAAAAGCACGTACTGAAGCTCAATAAAATCAACAAGTTTATTCGGCTGCTGGCTGGCCTTATCTAGCAACACAAAAAAGGCCTCTCCGCCATCGCGCTGTGAAAACACCTTGCTCAACAACGAATGATTTTCCCAACGGGCACGCTCTCCCCAAGCGGTGTACAGCACAGCTTCATCAAATGCCGCGCACAACACAAAGCAGCTTTTTTCAATCACGCTTGGGTGGTAATCCAAGTGCAAACCACGCAAACGAAACGCATCAATGGCGTACAAAAGTTTTTGACGAAAACGGTTGATGTCTCTCGGCGCACCTTGACGCTTAATCGTCACTAAAATACCCAACAGCTCCGTTGCCGCATTCATTAAAGGACTACCATAAATGGCAAGATTCTCAATCAATCGCTCAGTACCCGAAGTGTCCGCTTTGGGTGGCAACTGATGCTGCTTTTGAGGTGATTCGGTCGATGTCACTCGTCGAATTTGAACCGTCGGTTCTTCGTTAAATAATCCGCCCATCCGTTACCTACCTGATCACATGAAAATCAACGTGGATATCATCAATTCTTTCATCAATATGAAGAGCGATCGCCTCATCACGTTTGATCAGCGCTTGCCACAATTCAGACTTAGTATCGATTTCGAAGTAAGCGGCGTCATTCAAAGACTTCAGCTCAGAAGGTGCATAAGGAAGATGGCGCAAAGTAACACCTGAAAGTGCATTACGTACTAAACCGGCAATATCACTGTTCCCTGCTAGCTTCGCAGCACGAGGAAACTCTTCACTAAGTCGAGTAGCACCGATAGACGAGGAAACGGCCAACACAAAGCGCCCTTGATTGTATAGGCTGCGATCATCGACCAGTGTGCGTAGCAAGCGACGGCTCACGAACAGCTGTTTGTCCCAGTTCAATGTTGATACGTTGTCTATCTGAACCTCACGCAGTAACACCAATAACTCAGAAAACACGGTCGAGAAAATGCTGTATAACGCATCTTGGTTCCATGCAGGGAAAGACTTTGGCATCTTCCCTTCTAAACCCTGCATCTGCCCCGCCATCGAAACGCACTCTAAATAGAGGTGACGTGTCAGCAACGAGCCATCTAGGCTCCATTGTTCAAGCTTTGGCATCCAAGCACCCAGTACTTGCAGCCACAAGTAGTCACGCATCAACGACTGATAGCTTTTACTGCTGGACTCCGCTTGTAAACGAGTATGAATCGCTCGGGAACGGTATTGTACTTGTGCAAATAGATCAGCAACGTTATCGGTTAGGTAGCTAGATACGGCAAACTGCAAGCATTGGGGAACGAATGCTTGGTTCAACACAACAACACCTTCAGATTTGTGTTCACTGATTTCAGCAACGGATATCAACACAAAATCTTTTAGCTCGTCACCTTCTAAACGCAGCTGAATGTTCAATGTTGCTAGCTCTAACTGAACTGGGTCACTGTGCTCTCGGCTGGTATCGTAAACGGGGTGTTCTTGTGAAGAGTGTCTAAGACGCGCATCTTCTCCAACATCAATAGTGCCCGGTCTTGAAACCGGAAGGGCCAGATACACTTTCTTATGACTGGTATTTTTCGGCACATCGAGCACGAGTGCTTGCTCAATTTCAAATGGCGTTCCATCAGGGAAAATACCTTTAGCACGACGCACCGAAACCTTACCAATGTTCAACATCGAGCGGTCAAGCTCTAGCGAGGTCAATCCATAAACATTAGGGCTAATTTGTCCGGCGAACTCGCGAGTAAAATGTTCAACATAGCGCTCTTGCTGTTGAAAGTGCTGAGGGGAAAGGAACATCCCCTCACTCCACACGACTTTATTATTATCCATTATTATTCTTCTTCCCCTGACACAGACAGATTAATGCCATCAATTTCAATACTGATAACCGCTGAATTCACAATTAGCGGCTTATAAATCACCTTGTTCTTCGCCTCTCTGTAATCAGCAAAACCCGCAATCACACCGATGTACTTAACGCCACTACCAAGTGGGATAATTTCCTGACGAGTTTCACCCGGCAAAATGCTTGGTAACTGCCGAGAAACGGCCAACTCGGCCTTCAACACGCCTTGGTCATCATTATAAATTTGAATAAAATCAGAGAGTTCAAACGCATTATTATTTGTCAATTGATAGATTCGGAGCTCTACCGGAGAAGGCTTACCTTCAACATTAGGGTTAATATTGGTCGCAGCTTTAATATCAACGACCAGTTTTGGCTCAACCAGCTCATCGCTCCATAAACTGCACCCTGACATCATAAGGGCGATACACATTAGGCATAAACGACGTATCATTACTGATCCCCTTCGAAGTTTTTTTGCATACGCATTGCATCTCTGAAGTACGCTTGAAACTTAATTTGCCAATCGCGATTCTCCACTTGTCGGTTGAAATAGCGTTTGTACATATCCCAGTACTTTGGTTTACGAGACCAAAAGCCGTTGCCCGACAAATCATCAAACATCGACTCCATCGCATTCGGAGAAATGTCAGACAACAACCTTGCCAATGCCATTTCTAATGCTTTGTCCGTGCATTCCTGTATGCGCTGCTCATGCTTCTTAAACTCAGTGATCGCAAACTGAGATTGGTTAAGTGGTGACTCTTCTTGAGCGAAAGAGGGAGATGCCATCACTTCATGGTTTGGAAATGACGCACGAAAATCGCTGTCTTTCAGCGGGTCATCCTCATCCGTCTGAAAATCAAGATTAAAGTGAGTCGCTTGCTCTTGCTTAGCTGAGGCATCATTCGCAAATGGGTCATCCCCCACCACATCTGTCGTCGAGATGGTGAACTCTGGCGCTTCATCTACTTCAGGAATACTTTGAATAAAAGGTGTTGATTCAGTACTAAACGGATCATCACCTAGTCGAGAGTTATCAGAGTGATGCGGCTGGGTTTGCGCTTTCGCTGATTCAGGGAAGAAACAAGAAACCAGCAATCGGTAGCGGCCAATATCAAGAACATCACCATCACTTAATGTCGATTGGTTACCATTGCCCAAAGGCGCATCGGAGCCGTTGATGTAAAGGCCATTAGTGCTGTTGTCCATGATTTGGTATCCACGCGAGGTCTTACGAATCATCGCATGGGTACTTGAAATCTCACGACTTGCGTCATTAAGTTGTAGCGTCGCGCCAAACGCACGCCCGATATCTCCACCATCTTCTGGAAATGCTTGATTCCATTGGGCGATGCTTTCACCATCTGGAGAGCTAATAATTCTAATCGATAGAGGCATTTGACTGACCTTCAATAAATTCAATATTTAGAGTTAACGACACTGAGAAACCGCCTCGTTAAACTCATTAAGAAAGTTGGGGTATTTCTTAGTAAATGCTTTGGAGAAATACACCCACAATGGATTCGATTTGACCCGTGTTCGAGAAATCGCTCGATAACTGATACCCATTTTTTTTATCGTCTCGTCAATGACAGCGTCATTGCCCAATACCGCTCCGACTTCCCCGTTCAGCATTAACTCAATTAGGGCTTTTGGCGTCCTTGGCTTTTTACTCACGCGGTAACCGTTTTTCTGTAGCCAAAACCATTTATTTGAGCCAAATAGTGCCGCGACTTCGACCTGAGATTTGAACATTGCGTTGTCTAACTCTGTTGAATCAGAGAGCGAGAACCAACTCCAATTCTGTTGATCAAGTGGCACAGAATAATCGGCATACTCATCACGCTTGCTGTTACGAGACGCAAGGAAGAAACCATGTTGTGATCCAACCTCCGTCATGAGCTGGGCTCTATCCCACTTAGTCATCGTGAGCTGATACGGCTGGTCCATCACTCTCATGACACACTTCACTCGTTCTATCCCCGGCCCTTTCATTTCCCCGTTTTCTTGGTACTGATAAGGAAACCATTCTTGGGTTGCAAGTAGTAATCGCTCAGGGCGCTGATAGGCCAAAGCAGATTGGCTCAGCACGGTCAACATAACGGCAATGAAAACGACACGTATCATGGTTAATGGCTCTCCATGCTCATACCAGCAGAACGCACTAGCTTGCCATCTTGCGAATAGATATCGCTGGCCATTTCAATCAATACAAACGGAAGCTGCGTATCAACACGGCCTGCTTGTTTAAAGCTAATCGAGATGTCTGGTGGCGACAGCACTCCCACAGGCAGAGAGGCAGGAGCGGCGCCCTTTTTAAGTACTTCAATGCCGTAAAGTGCCGCTTGGTGGGCATTGTTCTCAAACCCTACGCCAACAGACATCAGCGCACTTTGTTGCGTGCCATTAACAGCATCAGGCACTGCGGTTAACAGAGGAAGCTGCTCTGAATACAGGTTGACCTCATCAAGTCGGTTAAGAAGACTTGAGCTACCAGTTAGCCAAAGCAAGGATTGACGTAAATTGCCATCGTTAACCTTCATCGATTCAACGGTGGTTTGCATCACGTGTTGAAGAGCAAGCTCAGGATTATTCTCGTCAACTTCGATAGGAAAGACTGTCAATCCTTGCTTCTCAGCCTCTTTTTGAAGTGGCAAAAACTGTGTGAGATAAGCACTGGTGTTCGACTTGGCGTACAGCACACCAATTTGAATCAGACTTGGTTTAAAGCGACGTAAAAAGCTCAGCGTAATATCAGCGGGCAAATTCAAGGAGGTGTAAGCAAAGTTGTTGCCGCTTGAGTGATAGTTATCCGTCAGGCCCAGTAACACCGGATCTTTTGCGTTTACCGATACAACCGGCAGCTTACCTCCAGCGTAAACCTTATGTAGTGAGACGGTCGCATGAGATCCAACCGTGTAGATCATATTCGCCTTTATATCGGCAGCTTTCGTCCAAGCGACCAGTTCCTCTTGGCTTTTAGGTAAAAGGAAAGCGCGAAATGAAACGTTAGGCATTTCTCTGCGAAACACTTTTAAGATGGTCGACAACGCAACATCATACGAGTCCGCTTTTCTAGAAACTAAAACCCAAACCATCGGATGTTCACCACGCGGGGCGAACAACACATCGCTGTCATTAGCATTGATTTCCCACTGTACCGCCTTCTCAGCTTGTAAGTGTTCGCCCAACCACTCAGGCCAATCAGCCAAACTCACCGATGAAAATACAGCCAGAACCAAAAGTAAAATCAATCGAATCATGCTTTCGCCTCCTCTTGTGCACCACGGTCAAACAACCACATCAACAAACCAGCTAAGGTAAAGAATGCTGAAAGCGCGAAGAATGCGTAGTCCGTTCCGAGGTGAGTAAGCAAAGCACCGACAACAACCGAACCCAACACATGACCTAGCCTTTCCAAAAAGCGATAAGTAGAAGCAACTGAGTTGGCATTCGTACTTTGAGTCGTGGTTACCACGTGAGTCACAACAGGGGCATTAATAAAGCCGTGTGAAACGCCCATTACTAGCATTGCGAACGTTGCGACGAGGACAAGATAGGTTATGTCTTCAAGTAAGAAGGCAGCAGAAAGAATGGCCAAAGCAACAGCACCAACGATGCTTCCTAAGCAAAGCGCCCATTTTGCAGAGCCAATACGGTCAATCATTGGCGAGACCTTGCCACTAATGAAAAGCACAGAGAATGCATAAGCCATCAGCACCTGACCGATACTCTCGCGCTCAACGCCTACATCAGAAAGAAGGATTGGCACAGCAAAGAATACAACACCAGTTAGCATCATTTTGGTTGGGATACCAACAAGCAACATGGTGCGTATGAATGACGGTACACGCATCAAAACAGCGGAATCTTTTAACATCATCGTCAGGTTCTCTTTGAGTGAACCTTGAGCATTCCCCTGAGGAATCATAGACGGCAGCGACAACGCGAACAAATACATCAGGCCACCAACTAAAGCCGACAACATGAAAATACCTTGCACGCCTACCGTATCAGCCAACAGGGCACCGATTGCCGCACCAGAGATGAATCCAGCATTGAAGCAAAATACAATGATGCCTGCGGCTTGTGTCTTGTTAGATTGATTACTGCAACGCAGAATATAACCTTGAACGGCAATAAAGATCGTCGCTTGCCCAACGCCAGAGGTGAATCGAGCAATAAGCACCATCGCTAACTGGGACTCGTACGCTAGCAACAGACAGCCAGCCGCAGATAACAGAATACCCACGCCAAGTACTTTGCGAATATCAAACACTTCAACTAGACGCGAAACAGGCAATAGCGTTGCAGCAAAGCCGACAAAGTAAAGTGTAAAGAAGTAAGACGACCAACTTTCACCCGCGCCATTCTCTACCGCGATTTGCGTTAAGTACTGAGGTAAAACCGGCGCCATTAACGATTCCATCAGCACCGTAACCAAAAGCAACGGCTTAACCTGTGCCAGTACGATATCGTTTTTTGGCTGTTGCTCTGAGTGGCTCAGCAAGCGAATAAAAGCAAAGCAAATGAACGCACAGCCAGCAAATAGAATGGCAAAGTTCTTTAGTGTACGAACCAACTGCGCAAACAGTACTTTAGGGAAAAAAGCGACCGTCACCTCGTTCCCTTTCGCATCGCTGACCAGAAATTCGGCCATCTCATCGACTGACATACTGTTCTGCGCTTTACTTTTGGCGATCAACTCAGATCCCTGAGCAACAGAAATGGAAGAGACTTCTGGGTTTGACTGACGAAAACTGTCTAGCATCTCATCGATGCCACTCACTTGACGATAGCTGATCCCTGCATTCAGTACTGGGGCCAAACGTTGAGTAACAATGTTCGCCATGGAATCCGCCTTGTGCTCCAAGCCGGATTTGTACAATGCACCGACCATCAACAGCACGCTCGCCGACATGGCTAAGAACACCCCACCAAATGCAGTGAAGTAAATCTTGGGGTTTTGGCTACGCAACACAAAGAAGATAAACGCAGCGGTCAGTAAAACCACCAGCAGCACCATCGGCTGGAAGTGCCTATCGATGCTCCTTTCGATTTCTTCATCACTCAGCCAAATCTCCAAAGCACCAACTTGAGCGAATTTATTGTTCAAAGGGATGGTGACTAAGCTGCCAACAAAGTTGTCATCGGTGTAGCGATATAGCTCTTGCTGCCCAGAAATCACTCGGATATCAACCACAGAAGAATCCGCTTTCGCGATTGGCGATAGCACTTTCTCAAGACCAGCAAAGTCCTGAAGCGGCACACCGGAACTGAGAACTTGTTCTATACCGATTCGGGCGGCTTCGGTTTGGGCTAAAATCGCATCACGGCTCTGTTGTTGATAGCTTTTCAATGCTTGTGCATACCCAACAACAAAGATCAGCATTAGTGATAACAGAACCAGTAATGCTCCGAGCAACAAGCGGCTATATTGCTTAAAAGAGTTCAAAGTTCACTCCTAACACACGCTTAGAGCGTCGAATTGCTCATTGAGGCAATGCGCAACCGACATTGGTCGTTTTTGCTTGAGGAAAGATAATCGGTTAAACACCAACGACTGAACTAGATCTGTGTAATCCATACCTTCACGAGCCAGATCATGGCAAACCAAACTTACCTTCTCTCCCTCCGGACGTTTTAAATCCGGTTTTGGATTGGTTTCCAGCACATACAGGTTGCCTTCTTTGTCCATGCGTAAGTCCACTCTCACTAAGGTTTGAAGGCCAAGCTGGCGATAAATCTTCTGACCGATCAGTGCTAACTGATTGCGTAGCCCCTCTTCATTAACAGCAACCAAACGGTCTTGAGTGATCGGCTTTACATCCATGGAAGTAAAAATAGGCTCGTCAGCATCCAGTACACGTTCAGTAATTGAGAAAGCCATCGGCATTTCAGACTGCGTCAGTTTGCCTTCTTTAAAGACGTACTCTCCCGCAACAGCAACAACAAACTCTCGGCCACCAAGGAAAGGTTCAATCATTACTGTATTCCCCGTCGCTTGACGTACATGCTCTACAACACCCGCGAGATCATTACGATTAAAAACAGGATAAACATGGATTGAAGCACGGCCAGACACTGGCTTAACAATGAAGCCGTCTTTGAACTGCGCTTCAATTTGATCGATCGCATCTTGCTTTGCTACATCTTCAAAATGCTCATCAATACCAATGGTGATAAATGGTGCAGTCGGCAGTCCCGCGGCTTTAATTTCATGCTTAAACAGGTGCTTGTTATCCAAGATCCCTGCTGTCATTGGCGAGTGTCCTACATAAGGCACGCCCAGCATTTCCAATGTAGAAGGCAAATGACACATGGAGTCAAAACCTTGTAAACCACCACTGTTCGTGATCACCAAGTCAATACCTTTATCTTTCAGGCACTGCGCTAAGTTGATGTCTTCAGCTAACACCTCAACGAACTGGAAATTAGATTCACGCAGTGCATTAGCAATATCGTGTGCAACAGGTGCATACGTTTTAGTTGAGCGAGGGCTCAAGTTTTCAAAGATAAAGCTGCCGTCCTGCTCTTTATCCCCACCGTGAATCACTGCGATTTTTAAGTTCTTGCGAATCCATTCCAATTGTTGCGTAGAAAAGACTGAATGCATCATCTGTTAGTACTCATAATGTTGTGCTGCTAAAAGGGCGCGTTAAACACGGCCTGCAACAAAAAGCGTTAATAAAATTACGTTATTGTTTTAGTTGGGTTTATATACAACCCATTGTTTTTTTTTGAGGTCTATCGCCTCTTAATGCTATTGAATCTGAATCTTAAATTTGCCTTCTTCAACGTGAACAGTGACCGCTTCTACTGGCTTGTTCTCGCTCATGCGGACAATGCACTGATTCGCTAAATCCGGCATAAGTTGACGATTGATCAGTTGCTCAACGGCACGGGCGCCTGTTTCTGGCGAATCATTCATATTGACCAGCAGATCAATCACATCAGGGTGAAATTCGAAACTTGCTTTGTAGTGGGATTGAACACGCTTGCGAATGCGGTTCAGAGACAAGGTTGCGATTTGCGCCATTTCTTCATCGTTCAAAGGGAAATAAGGCACGATGGTCGCACGGCCAAGAAATGCGGGTTTAAAGTGTTTTTGCAGCTCAGGGAAAATAGACTGAGTCAGCGTCGGAACATCCGGTCGACCATTTTCACACGCATTAACAACAGCACTGTCGGCCGCGTTTGATGTCATGATGATGATCGTATTACGAAAATCGATGTGTCGACCTTCACTGTCCGAGATCGAGCCTTTATCAAAGATTTGATAGAAGATGTCGTGCACACCAGGGTGGGCTTTTTCCATTTCATCCAGCAGCAGTACAGAATATGGGTTCTTACGTACCGCTTCTGTTAAGACACCGCCTTTACCGTAGCCAACATAACCCGCAGGAGAGCCTAAAAGCATCGACACTTTGTGCTCTTCTTTAAATTCCGTCATGTTGATGGTGGTGATATTTCGCTCGCCACCGTATAGCAAGTCGGTAAGCGCCAATGCAGTTTCGGTTTTACCCACACCACTTGGACCACACATCAGGAATACCCCAACAGGTTTGCGTGGGTCGGTTAAACCTGCACGCGACAAGCGAATTGCTTGTGAAAGCTCTGCTATCGGCGTTGTCTGACCAATCACTCGCTCACCGATACGAGTCTCTAGGTGCATCAACTTCTCAACTTCTTGGCTAAGCATGTTGCCCACTGGAATACCCGTCCATAGCGCCACCACTTCAGCGATGGTTTGCTCTGTTACCTGTGGCAGGACTAATGGCTGCTCACCTTGGATCTCACGCAGGGCTGCCATTTTGTCTGCTAACATGCTTTTCGCTTCATGCGATGTCACCGAGCCATTTTCTTTTAGCTCAGCGTCTAAGCCAGACTGCAACTCAATGATCTCTTCCACCAAGAGGCGCTCTGAGTTCCAAGAGCGTTCAAGTGACTGATGCTCTTGTTCTAAAGCCGCCAATAGCTGTTTTGCTTCTTCCAAGCGTACGCTTTCAATCGACCACAATGCCGACTCATGATGTAACGTTTCGATCTCGTTGTTGGTGTAGCGGATTTTTTCTGCAATGGCTTCCAACTGTCGAGGTGCCGCACTTTGGCTCAATCCAATGCGTGAACATGACGTATCCAACAGACTAATTGCTTTATCAGGTAACTTACGCTCAGGAAGGTAACGAATAGAGAGAGCGACTGCGGCATCAATGGCTTCTTGCATGACTTTAACGCCATGGTGCTTTTCAAGGCTGCGCTTCACGCCGCGAAGCATGTGAATAGCGTCTTCTTCATTAGGTTCATTAACCGCAACAACTTGAAAGCGACGAGTCAACGCGGCATCCGATTCAAAGTACTGTTTGTATTCCGCCCATGTGGTCGCCGCCAGTGAACGAAACTCGCCACGCGCGAGCGCTGGTTTCAGAATATTCGCAGCATCATTCTGGCCCGCTGTGCCACCCGCCCCAATCAGCGTATGTGCTTCATCGATAAACATGATGATCGGCGTCGTTGACTGCTTGATCTCATTGATCACATCTTTAAGGCGGTTTTCAAACTCACCTTTGATGCTCGCACCTGCTTGCAAAAGGGACAAATCAAGGCTGCGCAGCTCAACGTTCGCAAGCGCAGGTGGGACATTGCCATTCACGATTTCTTGGGCAAGACCTTCAACAATGGCCGTTTTACCTACACCTGGGTCACCAACGAGGATCGGGCTGTTTTGACGGCGGCGGCACAAAATATCAATGGACTTGCGAATTTCATCTCCGCGCCCTGTAATAGGATCCAACTCGCCATTACGCGCTGCCTCTGTCAGGTTTTGCGAGAACTTGTCCAAAGCTGGCGTCGCTGAGTCACCACCGGTTGGGACCATGCTCTCGGTAGACGATGAGACTTCACTGGGTCCGCTGATCACCATCGACTGACTGCGTAACCATTCAGAAGACAATACTGACACCCACGAGCTCAACACGCCGTTGTAAGCACTTTGGTCCAGACGCTG
>NZ_JADDYG010000127.1:26139-36538 GCF_015163535.1 Vibrio sp. OPT46
CTTTAGCACCATAAGCAGATGAAATTCATTTACCACCGATTGCTGATTGTTTAATGAAGCAAGCATCCATGCATCTTTGAGTAACTCAACCAACTCAGGGGACAAAGAAGGTGAAGAGTCATTACCACGAGCCAAGTGCATCAGACGGTCATTGCAACGCTCCAACATCGACTCTTTGGCCATTGATGCTTGCAGCAGTGCGGCCTCCCAGCCTTTAGACTGCTGTAACAACTGAACAAACCAATGCTCAGCTTCTATCGCAAAGTGTCCTTTACTTACACAATCTCCAGCAGCCGTTTCTAGGGCACTTTTTAGTAACGGAGTAAGCCTTTTGACCAAGCTTTGTAGTTCAATATTTATCATTCTGTTTCCTAACTTTTCGTCAGTGGCATTTCAACAAACTGTTGACGATCTGATTGATGACTCATCCACGCGGATTGGCCAATTCTTAACGCTTTTTGGTGACTGCCTGATAGCTTCACTCTCGGCAGATACTGGCTATTTACCTTCATATAGAGTGCATACTTGGTATTCACTCCCATATAACTTCTAACCATATGGTCCAGCGCAAGAACCATCTCTTTGTCAGTGCGTATTTTTAAGTAATGCTGATAGTCTTGAGGGCAAATTTTTATGTTGAGTTTCTGCCCCGTCATTGGCGTCGACATCCCGACCAACGCGCCCATACCCAATTGATGATTGTTTCCGGCTTGGCCAATTTGAGTTAACGAACACTCTGTTAGAGGCAAATACTCTAGGCCACTGCGTTCAACCTCAAACTCCGACTCGAAGTAATCTTCTAGCATCGACTTAAGCGCCAATGGGCAGGTTAATTTCAACCCTAATAAGCCGGTGTATTGCACCAAATGAGATTCCGGCATTGGTGCCTTATCTCCAGTCTGTCCAGCCAAACTGGAAAGCATTTTAGTAATAGATTGACGGTCACGATTCCAATGAAACGCCTCTTCCTCAATCTGATACGTCAGCTCATGCTTTTGCTTTGTTTCGCAGTACAAGCGGTAGTAACGGTTATTAAACATGTCGAAAAAGTCGAGTGGTGCTTCATCACCAAGTTCAAAACGCGCTTTTAGTGCATCGCCATACATCGCTCTAGGCATCGAACCAGAGTTGCCAGACAAAGCCGCCAATGATGTCTTTACCGTAAATTCACCCTCTCGCTCCGAAGTAACCGTAGAAACTTCTGCTTGATAGTAAGCTGGGAGAATTTCCGCACTAAACCTCACTTCAGGTCGCTGACCTTTTAAATGAGCCTGATGCTTGAAGATCTGCCACGCTTTTTCTAGCTGCCCCTCAAACGCACCATAAGCGAAACGGCTTACAACAAACTCTTGCACCCAGTTCTCCTCGGGAAGGACAGGTAAACACCGTCTTGGCCTTCCAAATAAATATCCACTTGAGTAAAGCTGTTGAAGCCTGCGAAATAAGCAAAGAAGTGGTCAAGCAAATGACCAAAGAGCGATACACCTCCGTTGACATTACTTGCGTCTAACGTCACCGTAATTTTTGTGCCGTAAGCAAAACATGTTTTTCCTGACACTCGGATCGGAGCCACCACTTGCTCCTGCTCGATATTTTGCAGGGACTCGATATAGATGTGGTTTTGCACCGCTTGGTTGTGGTTATACAAATCAAACACATTTTTCAGCGTAGCGGTTGGGTCATCCGTCCCTAGAATCGCGTGATAGTTAAAGTGCAAATGACAAAGCAGTGCCCATACATTCTTATTTGCGTCACGACTACGCACTGGCAAGGTTGGGCGACGCAGTAAGTTCATAGCCGCAGGAATCGTAAGAGATTCTCGACATGTCACTTGGCTGTTTACAGGCAATGAGCCTGCTCGAATGCCGTCAGTCGCGGTTGTCGTCACCGACCAAACTCTCGACGACGTTGTGGCACTAACATGCCCAATATCAGCCACTTTTAAGCCACTGCGAAGCACGCCTCTTTCGTGGGTATCCTGTACGAGCTGCCAACGAAGTGCAGTCTCTGTACTGTTGTACTTGTCTCCGTAGATCTGACAAACCTTAAACGGTTCGCCCTCCGTCACGTCTAGCACTTCATCAACAGAAAACACTTCCAAATCATTACCCTGACTTGCATCAAGATAAATTAGGTACTGCTTTTGAGTGAAGTCGATTTGCAGAGGTTCTGACACTTTGGTTTGTAGGTTCACCAATGGCGTACAAAACAGAGAAAAATGTTGTGCTTGAATGCTACGCGCTTGCACCACACTCATCTCATTCAAGAAAATCTGAATACGAAACTCTGAGCCGATTGCTTGTTGCATGACATTGCCAAGGTCTAATTTGAATCCTTGAAATCTTTCAGGGAACATGAAGAACTCGGTCAGCAACTTAAAGCCGCCAAAGCTTGCTGCTTGATACGGTAAAATAGTGTCATTCACATCGAAGCCAATTGGCTGTATTGCAGACTTACCTAATGAGTAGCTCTTGCCATTATTCTGGATACACACCTGACAGCCCCCATGGGCGAGTACATCATACAAACGCAACGCGAAGTGGCTTTCACCTTTGAGATGCAGTTTCAACTGGTCAATATCCAGATCACGCAACTCGATACCGCTGTCGGTTGCCTTAATCGTCAGCTCCAACATCGCTTTTGCGTTTTCTGCACCCGTAGGCTTAGCCAGTTCAAATGGCGCAAACAGCACTTCAGCCGAAGCAACTTGAATTGGAAGCAGCGCTATATCTTCGGAAGTGCGAAACACCACTGGCTCACCAGATTCACTCGCGACATCAAATTCTGTGCCTTTAGGTATACTGTGCTTTGCATTCGCTTCTTCAAAAATAGCGAAGTCCAACATGCTGTATGACGGCACTGGCCTTAGATAATGCGGGAACAACAAGTTCACCAAGCTTTCTGTCAGCTCTGGGTAAGACTCATCCAAGCGCTGCTGCAGTTTGCCGTTCATCAAGGCAACACTTTCAATTAAACGCGCGATCTGAGGATCATCAATACTGTCTTTACGCATTCCCAACGTACGAGCCGTCCCCGGATGACGTTCCGCGAACTGAGAGGCTTCATTGCGAATAAAGCGCAGTTCCTGTTCAAAATAGGAAAGCAATGAATCAGACAAAATTCGACTTCCTTACATCTAGTTTGTTGCTGCTCAAATCCAAAAAAGAATCCAATACGATCGCCTCATCACCGAGCTCTGAATGCACTACGGCGGAAAGGCGAAAGCTCAATTGGTTGCTACCCAATTCCCCTTCTTGAACATCAATCTCTACCTGGCTCAGGCGAGGTTCGAAGTTTCGAATCAGCACTTCAATTTCTGCGACAATGTCACTGGTGTTGTTTTTACTTTGAGCACGAGCCATGTTGCGCATACCGAACTCGGCAATCGTTCCTTTTTCCGATAAAAACATCTCTGAGCACAGAGGTGCTCGGCTGGAAATAAGATCACAGACGTTATCAACAATCGCATCTCGAACACTGTCGATATCGTCATTCCAGCTTTGGGTTAACTTAGCCATTAAGCTCACGATGTCTCTCCAACCTCACTGCCAGATACCGAGGTAGTTAACACCACTTTCGCATCCATCATTTCGTATTGATATTGAGGCTGAAGCATGATCTCGCATAGGTAGCGGGTTTTATCATGAGGAGCCTCTTCAATGCGTACATAGCAAGACCGCAACGGATATCGGGCAAGTACGGCATCCTCGCCATAATTGACGTTGCTAATGAACTGCTCTAGCCATCGCTCTAGACTGCGTCGACAACTTTCTGCGCTGTCATATCGACCAACTTGGTCACGAATTTGAACCTTGATGTAATGGGCAAATCGGCAAGCCATTAGATTGGTTTGGAGCATACCGAGCTGACGTTGAGCTTCATCAGGCGCTTGCCAAACAGATTGATTGCTAAAGAAACCTTTATGGCCACTTAAGTAAATACTGGTTAAAGGCATGAACCCTTGAGACGACCAAAAGCCATCTTCTTCACTGTAGATGTCTACCTTGGTCTTAAGCTCTTTTGAGTCCTGAACGATCGCCCCATACGAACCTGTCTCATCGTAAGAACGCAGGAATCCAAACCAACTGATTCGGTCAAACTCTCGCATTACATTACCGAGCAAGAGGTAAGCGCTGCTGCCCCATAAGGCATATTTCTCTTGCTGGCGTTCGTTAAAAACAAACCCAGCCTGATATTGACGATATGGTTGACGAATCAAATGCTCTGGCATCACCAAATGCAAAAATCGTGATGAGCTTTTTTCTCGTAGCAGCTGCCATGAAACAAAATCTCGACTAGTAAGAATGCGATCAATTCTCGCACTGTCGTGAAGCAGCCTTCTTGGTTCATCACCAAAGAAAAACTCGTCGGTTCCGAGCACCATTGGACAAAAAGATAGCTCCCCCAGCTCAGAGAGCAGTTGAAGGGTGTAGAGATCGTCATACTCCTGATCATCGGCGTAATCAGCCGAGACCTTGTGGTCGACCATCACCATGCCAAATGGGCTACCACCGGCGGTATCCAGCTCATTTGAATACAGCTTTCGGTATAGGGATGACTGCTTTAGATCGAAAGAGTAATTGAGATCTGCCGAAACCATACTCCAACTCAAGTCGAGCATTTTGATTTTGACTCGACGCTGGGATACTTGCAGCTGCGCTAACGATTTAAGCCCCGTCCAAGAGGCTTCTAACTGCTTATAGTTAGGGTGTTGGATAACGTCCGACAACTGTTCACTTATTGACGTATCAATCTCGGAGATCAAACGAACCAACAATGCTTTGAATTGAGCCACCGACTGACTTTTCGCGCACAGTAACAGCTCCTGCCAGGCAGGATTCTCAGCTAAAATGCGGTCAAATTCGGAATCTGTATACATCAGCGACTCAGTTCAAAACATTCGGGGGACGGCGCCCCCGAATAGAATTAGCCAGGAATGTTCGCAACCATTCGTAGTGAAGTGGTTAGCTCTTCCATTTGCAGCCAAGGGCGTAAGTAAGCCACTGCAGAGTAAGCACCTGGGCGTCCAGCTTGCTCTTCTACTGTCACTTTTGCTTCAACCAATGGATGTGTTGCTTTCGCATCGTTACCAATCGCATTTGGGTTAACGTATTGGTTGATCCAAGAGTTCAACTCTTTCTCAACGTCGTTTGGATCTATGTTTGAACCAATACGATCACGGCCCATTACTTTTAGGTACTGTGCGATTCGGCTGCTTGCCATTGTGTATGGAAGACGTGCTGAAATTGCCGCGTTTGCCGTTGCATCTGGGTCTGTGTACGTTTTTGGTTTATGCGCAGTCTGAGCACCCATAAACACCGCGTAGTTGGTGTTTTTGTAGTGAACCAGTGGCAAGAAGCCAAGATCACTCAGCTCCTTCTCACGCTCATCCGTTAGGTTAACTTCTGTCGGACATTGCTGTAGCAAATCACCAGCATCAGAGTAGTGAGTGAAGTTTGGCAGGTTCTCGACTTTACCGCCGTTCTCAGTACCACGGATCGCCGTGCACCAACCGTACTTGGTGTAAGCTTGAGTCATCAGAAGACCAAACTCATACGCCGCATTGCTCCATACAAAATCGCCGTCTGAAGACACAACTTGCTGACCGTTGTCGCGAGTTTGAAGCTCTTCAAATGCAAATGATTTAACTGGAACAGTTTCTGCACCGTAAGGAAGGCGAGCCATCGTTTTCGGTAGAGTCAGAGCAACGTAGCGTGAGTCATCGCTTTCACGGAATGCATTCCAGCTTGCGTATGCTGGAGAATCAAAGCCTGCTGCAACTGGCTTGCCTTCAGAAAAGCTACTGAATGCGTTAAAGTCGAACATACTTGCATTCGCGGCAGCAACGAAAGGTGCGTGAGATGCAGAAGCAACTTCACCCATGTAACGTAGCAGAGCAACGTCTTCATCACCGTAACCAAACTCGTAGTCACCTAGCAGTGCACCGTATGGCTGACCACCCGCTGTACCAAATTCTTCTTGATAAACCATATTGAAGAAACGGCTGCGATCGATCGCTGGTGCATCTTCAAACTGCTCTAGCAATTCGTCTTTGGTGTAATCCGCCAGTTTGATTTTCAGATCTGGGCCTAGCTCGCTGTTTTTCACAAGCTTTTGCAAACCTAGCCATGAGCCTTCCATTTTTTGGAACTCACCGTTTTGCATCACCGTTGACAGCTGCTCAGAGATTTTGCTGTCTAGCGCGCTGATTGCTTTTTCAATCGTCAACGTTAGGTTCTTATCCCAAGTCACTGTACCTTCCAGCGCTTGAGAAGCCATGATGCTCAATAGCTCTTTTGTCGTATCTACTGGTGTTTGTGCTGTTGCGTTGATCGCTCGGTCAAGAAAGCTCTGCGTTGCTTCTGCTTCAGTAGCACCTTGTACTGCTTGTTGTTCTACAGACATTATTCCGCTCCCTCTTTGCTCAAACCTAGTTCTTGAGCTAAACCATTGATGGCATCTGCGCTTTGCAGAACTTCTTTCAGTAGACGCTCAAGATCTCTCGAACGATCGGCTTTGCTTAGCAGTACTTTTAGTTGGTTACGTGTTTCAACCAACTGCTTAAGCGGCTCAATTTGATCAACTAAGTTCTCTGGGTGGAAATCTTTCATCGAACGGAAGCTTAAGTTCACTTCAAACTGGCTATCATCATTAGCTAGCTTGTTATCAACCTTGTACGAAAGACGCGGGTGAATTTGACCCATCACTGTATCGAAGTTGTCTTTATCGATACCCGTGAACTCTCGTTCTTCTAAATCAACTTTTTCTGATTCTGGTTTGTGGCCTGAAAAGTCGCCAATTACGCCAACAACAAACGGCAGCTCTTTCGTCTCTACAGCGCCGTTCGTTTCAACGTCATAAGTGATGCTGACACGGTTCTTACTAACGCGCTTATGTTGTGAGTTCAATGCCATAACGGTGTCCTAAAATGAGATATTCATGAAATAGACATGCCACTGAACGTGGCATGTCTAATGAAAGAATTACTTACCAGAAGTCATTTTTCCGGTCGGTAGGTCGTAAGTCACAACACCACCGCTTTGTAGTTCACCGCCTTCTTTCTCGTAGTGATGTTTCTGAGAAATAGAAGTGTAAGAAAGAGATAGGCTTTCGTACGGTTGAGAACCGTCAGTGCCGCTCACGTTGTAAGAAACTAGACGCGCTTTTTCTAGCTTAACTTGGAAGTAAACGTCTGCACCCTGGCCATCGTTAGAAGGCTTAGTAAATGCAATCTCAACTGTTTTACCTTCTTTACCTGGGTTGAAGAGGTAAGACAGTAGATCTTCAGAAGCACCATCAACTTCTTTAGTTACGCTAACTTCGCTTACGCCAACCATGCCTGAATCCGCATTGGTGCCGTTACCGATGTCCATAGCAACGTTACGAACGCCACCCCAAGAGTAAGAGTTGATTGCAAACCAACCGTCATTTTTACCTTCAGCCGTTTCTAGCTGACCGATAGTCGCTGCGCCCTCAACTTGAAGACCGCTTACACGCATGTAAATACTTGCCATGATTTTTCCTTATTTTTTAAACACAATTACCAACTCAGAGCCGACGTAGCGGATGATTGTGGTTTTTCATCTTGCTTAGATTGGGTATCTACAGGGGAAGTCTGAGATACATGCTCTTCGACACTTGGCGGCTCCGAAACGGGAGGCGTCGCTTGAGGTGTCTGGGGGCTTTTAATGTCCACCGTTGGAGTACTCACCTCCGGCAGCAAAACCTGATCGAGATGATTCAATCCGGCGGCATTAAAAATCGTACTAAGAGCGTCACCGTTTTGTTCCGACATCATTTCTTGCAGCAACTCAGGTAAGGATAAATATCCCCATCGAATCGCTTTTTCTAACAAGAATGAAATTGGGCTATGCGGTTCGCTCTGGCGAAAATAATCAGAGACTTCTCTCAGCAAATGGAAAGCTAAGTCTCGGTTCATGTTGTTTAAGTTACCCAGTTCAGAGAGGTTTCCTGCGTGTAAGTGTTGACTTACGGTCTGAGCCTGCTCCGATGCCATAGGTATTGGCTCTATCTGTTTTGCATCCATATCGCTTGGCTGATGACCTTCAGAAACTGAACTTTCGGCAACCTCTTGCTCTACTGCCTTAGCCTCCGCTTTCGGGGCCAACTTAATTCCGCTTAAATGAACCAAAGCGTTTTCAACGCGGGTAAGCAGTGACTTCGCAAATCCAAAGTTGGTAGTTTGAATGCCTACAGACTGACAATGAGTGCTCACTAACGAAGACAAACGCTCCAACTGGGAGATACAACGTTTGGCATTTTCCATCTTGAATTGAATCGCGGAACGCTCTTGCGCCACCGTGGTGGTAAGCGTAGATTTCAGTTGGCTAATTTCGCCTTTTCTCTCTGCACTTTGAAAATCAAAAAACGTTACGTCCCCAACTAAGGGCAGTTGCAGCATCGGTGCATAGAGAATCGAGCTTTCCTCGCTATCACCAACTAATTGGAAAAATGCTTTAACTTTCGCATCAGCTTGCTCTCTCTCTTTGCCCTTATCATCATCAGATTTGAGCTTTTCAACTGGCAGTACAGGGTTGAGGTGCTCCCAGTACTTCTCACTTAAATCGGCTAACCACTCAAGGCTATTCGCAGCACTTTCTAACGTGGTATCGAGAAGGAATTGAGCGGCAATAAACCATGATATGAGCTCGATATCTCTGGTTGTATTTGAAAACTGTTCGAACAAGCTGTCTGAAAGAGTCTTCCAGCTATTTAGACATGCCTCTTGTAACGCGTCTTTCTCGTCGGCACTGGGGTTTTGACTTAGCTTACGCAGAGCTGTTTGCGCGACATTAAATTCATTACGTAATGGGCGAAAAGCACCTTTATCCAGTTTAAGGTAAACGCCACAGATAGAATCATCACTCAGAGGTGTAGAAAGTTGCTCAATTTGATGCTTTGAAAAAGGCATAGGTTTCCACTCTATTTCAACTATCCGTTCAAGTTCCAATTAAGTTCAATCGCTATTCCTCCTGAAAGAAAAAAGCTATAGTTATTAAATTAGCTTAGCCTGAAAGACTCTTATTTTTTCGAAAAACAACATCTTACTGAAATCACCTCACACTAAGTGATAAACATATTAATTGCTAATGATATATTTTTTAGTTGAGGTATAGAGATAGCAATTTAAGCCATATTTAGTTGACATTTAGGTCATCCGACCTCTTGCCGAGAGAAAAATAAGAAAAAAAACATAAACCCATGATTTAAGTGATTTAAAATGCAAGATAACGCTATAAATAAATATATTAACGACATCTTAAACACTCAGAAAATAGATATGCACCAATAAATAATTAGCGAGAAAATTTATCATTTAAAGTTAATCATCTTTGAGAATGACCTCAAAGCAATCGGTTTTATCAATTTTAAATAGTAATATGTTAAACAAATCACCTTGAATTAAGATCTAACTCGAAATAGATTAAATGCGTAAGTCCTGAACGTTGATGTCATTACATCAAGTAATAATGATATCAATTGTTATTTAATAGTGAATTAAGTGAATATGAGCAGTAATGAACTAAAGCACCAAACCCGCTCCCTCACCATCAAGCTTTCAGATGGCAAAAGTTGTATTGTCACCCAATTAATTGGAGAGGAAAGCATATCTGGAGGTTGCAAGTTTTCCGTTTCCATCGCGGCAAACATGGAGATCGATACCAAAAACCTAGGCAAAGCAGTTTGTGTATCTTACGAGTTTGATGTCGGAAAGCGCTTTTTTTCAGGCATATGTAGCACTCTGCAATTCACAGGATATAGCAAAGACAAGCACCAGTTTTATTATCAAATAGAGATATTGGATCCGCTTAGCTTACTGAAATACAAGCGAAGTCGTCAGATTTTTCAAAACATGACAACGAAACAGATCATTGAAAATCTGTTAGAAAAAGCTGATCTCAAAAGCTATTTTCACTTTTCCCTTTCCACAAATGGGAAAAAACATGAGTATTGTGTTCAACTTGATGAAACCGACCAAGCTTTTATACGGCGCTTGTTAGCAAGCGAAGGTTGGCACTACTACGTACGCCATCAATCCAATAAGTCGACAGTCAGCATTGGCGATTCAAATCAACGATTTGAGAAAATGTCTGGTCCAAATTTAAGCTATCAAATAGGTGGCAACAATCAGCAGCACGTACTAACAACGTGGAGTCAAGCCCACCATGTTGGCAGTGGAAAGGTATCTGTCGCCGATCATACTCAAGATATGGCTGAATTTTTTGATAGCGGCACCCGAAGAAGCACCGAAAGTTATGCACCAACTT
Source organism: Vibrio sp. OPT46 (assembly GCF_015163535.1). Taxonomy (NCBI): domain Bacteria; kingdom Pseudomonadati; phylum Pseudomonadota; class Gammaproteobacteria; order Vibrionales; family Vibrionaceae; genus Vibrio; species Vibrio sp. OPT46. Next base: position 36,429 of record NZ_JADDYG010000127.1, read on the forward strand.
CATTGACACAAGAACTCTTTGCACTTGGTCACGAGAATAAAAATGAAGTCCGTGACGCAGCAAAAATGCATATGGAAGCGTTAGATCTTAAGAAGTCAGCCTCTCACTCA
>NZ_JADDYG010000127.1:36591-68831 GCF_015163535.1 Vibrio sp. OPT46
TCATCTAGTTTAGCAACGCTAGCTTGTGGCTATAAATTTGTTCTAACGAACCATCCTCTCGGTTCAATGAACCAAGAGTACATCGTCACTCATCTATCACATCGCATATCCAAAGAAGAATCGAAAAACGACGTCGCTTATCAGAATCAGTTTTCTTGCATCCCTTCATCACTAGTCTTTCGTCCAGAGATATTAGATAAACCGCGTGTCCATAGTTTACATACAGCAACCGTCACCGGGCCAAAGGGAGAAGAGATTTACCGAGATAAATTGGGTCGAGTAAAAGTGCAATTTCACTGGGATAGAAGCGGCAAAAATGACGAAAACAGTTCATGTTGGCTGCCAGTATCACAAGGGTTCGCCAGTAAGGGGTTCGGTTCTCAGTTCACACCACGCATTGGTGATGAAGTGATTGTGCAATACATTGATGGTGATCCCAATCACCCTATCGTGACCGGCTCTTTATACAACAAAAACAGCTCAGCCCCTTTCAGCTCGGATACTCAAAATGGCATCAAAACTCGTTCAACGCCTAAGGGCAGCAGCAAGCAAGGAAACGAACTGCGTTTTGAAGATCAAAAAGACAAAGAACAAGTGTACTTACATGCTGAAAAAGATTGGCTACTGGACGTAAATAACGACAGCCAGTCAACAATTAAAGGCATGAAAAAGACCCAAGTTGAGAAGAGTGCCACCTTAAACGTTAAAGAAGATATACAAGTCGAAAGTGAAAAAACGCTTACCGCCAAAAGTAAAGACAACTGGACGGGTGACAGTGATAAAGATCTAAACCTCAGTGCTGCTTCCAACATCAATATTGCGGCTAAATCGACAGTCAGCGTTGATGGCAACCAAGTGTCGATCTGCGGTAAATCAAAGATCGAACTCAAAGTGGGCGCGAGTAAAATCGAGATCAGCGCTAGTGGTATTAAGATCGACGCTCCTCAAGTCTCTGTTTCAGGTAAAGCAAAAGCAGAAATGAAAGCCGCAATGATCAATATTGAAGGCCAAGGTAAGGCCGATGTAAAAGCAGCGTTGGTATCGGTTAATGGCAGCGCCATGACACAGATAAAAGCCGGGGCCATGGTGCAAATTCAAGGCGCAATTACAAAGGTAAATTGATGATGTTGATAAAGGTTCCCCACCAATCCGCGCAAGACATCTTAAATGTCTACGAGCCAAATGCTGCATTCGCAGAGTTAGCAGATGCAAACACTACGCCTATCGATTTGATTTCTGTGGCGATGGAACAAGAGCTGTTTGCCGATGCTGTAACTTTTCTTGCACATGCTCTCCCAGTTCGTGAATCCATTTGGTGGAGCGTAACCTGCGCCGCCTCTCTGCATCACTGGATAGAAGACGAAGCCAATGCCATTCGCGCAGCAAAGGCTTGGGTTTATACACCTGATGAAACAAGCCGCCGTTTTGCAGAACAAATGGCAGAAAAAGCGGGATTAGAAACCGGTGCAGGATGGGCAGCTCAAGCGGCTTTTTGGAGTGGTGGCAGTATGATTAAGCCAGAGGATCCTGCTGTTCCCCCTCCCCCATACTTGTACGCGCAAGCGGTCGCAGGAAGCATTAACCTTTCAGCAGTCTTACCTGACGGTGAAGAAGCAAAAGAACGCTATCAACAGTTTGTAGAAATGGGTCTAAACATCGCCTCTGGCGGGAACGGTCAACAATAGGGAAAGAACATGCTACCAGCAGCCAGAGCAACAGACATGCACATGTGCCCGATGCAAACACCAGCAGTGGTGCCAATACCTCACGTAGGCGGGCCATTACTCCCACTTCCAACAACAGTATTGATCGGCAACCTACCAGCCGCCACTCTAGGGCAAATATGTGTTTGTGTCGGCCCACCAGATAGTGTTGTTAAAGGAAGTGCAACCGTACTGATTAACAATAAGCCCGCGGCGCGCATGGGCGATCTAACTGCCCATGGCGGAACTATAGTGATGGGGATGCCAACCGTATTGATTGGTGGGTAATCACATTTCACTCAAGTTAAATAGGCAGATGAACCGCACAATTTACAGGCTTTGTTGCTGAATTTAGTTTATGAGCGTACGCTAGCTAAATCGCATGCACCATCTCCCGAGATCGCCTTGATGACTCTGCGTGTTTGAGTAGATTGGGGAGTACTTCCGCATCTGTCACACCTTATAATGTCAGCTCCGCTGCGATAATTTCATGAGTATAGGAATCAACAGCAAGATGGAGTTTACGCCAGACTCTACGCTTACCATCGGTTTCTGCTTTTTCACTTTCCATTCGCCCTCACCATATACCTTGAGTCCAGTTGCATCAATGGCTAGGTGCTGAATAGTGTCTCGTGTAGAGGTTTTAAAGCAAGCCTCAACATCGTTAGATCGGCGACTTATGCAAGTATAGTGGGGACCAACCAATGGAACATTCGCCGATCTAAAAACGGAGTCGATAAAGCCTTGCAACCCCCTTAAATGTAAGGAAAAAATGCGCTTATCATGAAAGCAGTTGTGATAGCTAGGTCACTAAACAATCGTGGTCTACCACGCCCATCCTGCTAAGGTTGTTTCCACTCAGTTATCGCTTCTTCATCAATCCAAAACGTGAGTAAACCTCGGGTGATGAGTGAGTTATTGTACTTGCGCCAGTTAGTGGTTTTATAGCGAGGGATTTGCATGAAATTAAATTAAGTGAATGTCCCTGATCTGATCGTAAGATTCTGATTTAGCTCATTCAATTTCAGCAACAAAGCTTTTTCAAGTGCTAATGAGACCAAGAGGTAGCTTGGTGGCTCGAATCCTAAGTAGAAGCCGATAATGCTCTTTGTATGAGTGTCGTAAAAAAGTGTATTAATTAGAATTTGTGTTGAAGTAATGGTTGGTTTTTCTACTTCACTAGTAACTAGGTTTTCGATGCCACCAAATGCTTTTAATTGCACTGCTTTCATAAGTTGTTACCTATTTTATTTGTTTAAATTCGCCTAATTTCTAAACTAAAATCCGTTGGGGTTATCTATAATGTAAACCCAGCCACCATCTACATAGCGCATAACTTCAAGAGCTGTTCCTGTCATAGCATTTGATATCTCCCACTCCGTGCGAATCATGGCAACGTCATTATTAATGTGGATAGATACACTTTTTGTCACTATTTCCACATCACCTTGCATGAATGTTTTTAATACCTCTTTTATTTCGTCATGACCTTTGGCTTGATTACCCTCTTTATCGAGGACGAGTACTGCATCTTTATCAAAGAGAGTGCTCAAACCTTCTAAATCGTGCTGGGCAAAATACTGTCCAAAAAGAGCGTGAAGCTCTCCAGGTGTTTGAGGCTTGACATATTCCGTAGCTTGTAGGCCAAATGAGAAAATAGGGAGAAAAAGTAAAATAAATCGCATAATTAGTCCTTGATTATTACTGTGCCAATGTAAACCCAACTGGTGCGTTGCTGGTTTGATAACAATAATGAACTTGGTTACTAATTAAAATTAGCTACTAAAAAGTAACTAGTTACACAAAGGTAACTAATGGTTTGTGGTAAGCTTGAACATTAGACTGATCACTAATGCATAAGAGCAGTATGGATTATTTATGAAAGTGACGAAAAAGGTAGTGGGTCATCAAGTACAGCCCAATGACTACTGTAGCGTGGATAAGTATTTAACTTTGATATCCACGAAGTGGACAGCTCATATCGTCTGGCTTTTGGGTCAAAGTGATGAAATGCGTTTTGGACAAATTCGCAAACAGTTAGCGTTGGTTTCAAGTAAAGTGCTCACAGAACGTTTGAAGCTGCTTCAACAGTATGGCTTTGTATGGCGTAGGCAAGAAGATACTATACCAGTGACTGTAAACTATGGCTTAACACATAAAGGAAAAGAGTTTGCACAAATAGTTAATTTTATTGTGCAAAAAGCGGACGACTGGGATTCGAGGTAATTAGGTGTTGAATACCCATCCTCTATCTTTTGGCGCTATTACTACTTGAACGATTCTTTTCTCATTCAGCGTTACCCTCAACTAAGAGTTGGATTTTAAATAAAGGAGTTCAGACTTGCTCCTTTTTGCCATTCGGATAACTTTTAGTAAGACTAGTACACACTAATAGAATGTAAGTGAACAAAAGATAAATAGTTTTGGGGCAGAGTCGTGTTTGCCGAGATTGGCTTCAGAACGTCCTTGGACAACAACGCTGGTTAAGCTTTAGGTCACCACTCCATTCAGAATCTTAAAGGCACAATGAACTTTACCGATTCGCGGTGCTCAAAAGGTGAAAATTTTAACTTATATATTAATTTTAAGGGATTGAAATGGGCCTGATTCGGATAATTCTAGTAATACCGCTACTTATTGTTGGCGTCGCCAAAGCGTCTTCTACTATCCATAGTATCGAGCGGCAAGATGGCTCATCGTTAATTTATTACCTCACCAAAACGGCGGAAAATCCGAGTAATACCTTGTTGGTTATCATGCAAGGCTCTGATTGCAATAGCGTCTCCCACAGCACGACGATTAATGACCTATTTTCTCAAACGGCGCCAGAGGCTGATTTACTCACGGTAGAGAAATACGGGCTAAACCAAGCGATCAGGTGGAATCCCGATGGCGATAGCCCTGATTGCCCGACAGCGTACATTCAAAAGGATTCACCGACACAGCGCACGGCAGACTACCGACAAGTGATCGAAAGACTCGAGAGTAATTATGAGCACATTATTGTACTTGGCGGGAGTGAAGGGGCCGTAGTTGCCGCCATGGTCGCGTCACAAGTTCCATCGGTTGATAGCTTAGTGTCTTTGAACGCTGGTGGGCGCTTCTTCGTTGATGATGTTCTCTATAATATGGAGCAAACTATGCCATCGGAAGCCTTGATAGAAGCAAAAAATGGTTTCTTGGGTTTTCAGCAAGCCGTGGTAAGCGCTGAAACAATGGACATCAATATGAGCTCCCATGGTTTTGCTTGGTGGAAAGAGATGCTGACGTTAGACCAAAGGACGATACTTGAACGGGTCAGTGCCGACATTCTCATTTTGCAGTCGGAGCGAGACATTAACGTTTCACCTGATCAGGCGAAACGACAAGCAGAGCAACTGATGCAGTCGCGTTCGAACGTGTCGTTTGTGTTACTCGCTGGTTTGGATCACGCTTTTCAAAACCAGCGAGGAGAAAGTGAGATACCAGCCGTTATCAAACAGATTCGAGCATGGTTAGAACGAACTTAGTTAGCACAGGAAGAAAAAGAAATGGAAAAGAAATGGGGTAAGGTCTTGCGTTTTGCCACACATTACTTTTGCATATCAAAACTAGCTGACTATCGGAAACGTAATCGAAGTGCAACAAGCTTTGGTGCGAGTTGAACTAGCCAGAGGTAGCTAGCTCGAAGCTGGACAAAAGTGTTTTAGATTCAGCATCTGAAGTTGTGACATTCAGATTAGAAAAACTATGGAACGATGAATCTGTCAGTAAAAAGTAGAGCTTTTAAGTGAGTACCGTTTATGTGCAAATTTGCCCCTTTAAAGAAAACTGACTGGTGCAAATACATCTTAAAACGTACCTCAACAAAAAAGGTCACTCCCCCGAATGACCTTGGCAAATGCCAATTTAGGTATAATAGACAGCACCTACTACAAATATTTTGAATTATCAATTTGACGTAAGGAACTCAGCCACTTTTTCTAAAGTAGGAACGTTTCCTTTCGGACCGACAGAGCCAACGCTGATTGCAGCAGCAGCACACGCAAACTCAAGTCCTGAACGCAGTGGCATCTTATTTATTTGGGTATATAAAAAGGAAGCGTTAAATGTATCCCCTGCACCAGTTGTATCTACTACTGGCACATTAAAACCTGGGTAGGAATCATACTCACCATTTACAAAAGCAATAGCACCATCCTTACCTAGCGTGACAACTACACCATCAAGTTGATAGCTTTCCACCATCGACATCAAGGCATCTTTAGAAGCGTCTTGCCCCGTCGCTTTCTTAAAACCATCTTGATTGAAGTAAACTAAGTCGGCACCCGTTAAAATTATGTTTAAATCGCCATCATCATTGACTATGGTAGGTTCAATATCAACAACTACCTTTGTAGAGCTATTTTTTGCAATTTTCGCCAGCTCTTTAAACTTTTCTAAATTTCCAGGCATAGTGTAAAGGTATCGACTGCTAGCAACTGCGACTACCACTAGTTCTTCAATAAATTCATAGCTGCTTGAAGGTACAAATATCAATGATTTCTCACCAGAGTCATCAAGCATGATAATTGCAGTGCTCTGTTCATAGCCCTTCGGTTGAAGCACAAACTTCAAGTCAACATTGTACTTAACATATTCATCTAAGACTTTGATGCCATGTTTATCGTCCGCTACTCGCGCTAAGGTTGCTGTTTTTAGGCCAAGAGAACCGCAGACGCATGCGCTATTTGCGACAGTCCCCCCAACTTGCTCCGCAATTTTAATACCTAAAACTTTGTCATCTTGTTTAGGTAAACGATCAACTTTCAATGTCATATCAACATTTGCATCGCCTACCGCTAATACATCATATCGTTTCATAGGTTTCCCTCAAATTTGTGCGCGAACCAAGCCATTCGCAACGGCTTTTTTCGCCATAAGAAAAGCTATCATCTGTGCAATAGACATTAATTCAATGCTTGTATGTTCTTTACTGAAAGACTCTTCTGTACGGTAGTTAAAGCTGATGAAATTATTAGAGTCTAAGAAAGCTTCATCAATTTCATATTGATGGATAAGCAATACCTTTGCGCCAACATTAAGTAAGTCTGTTATTGTTGAGCGTGTAAGCTCAGTAGCTTGTGAATCCTCATCAAAGATAAAGAATAACTTTCCGCGCTGAGGTAAAAACATACGCAAAGAGTGGTGATACTCTTCAGTTGGCATTGCATTCGCCTCAATCATTGGACCACATGCCAATAAATTAGCCATAGTTTCTGCTATATACGAGCTATAGCCAGTACCTAAGCATGTCCACCCAGCCGCGTGAATCATTAAATCAATGAGTTCTTCATTGAAGAAAGCTTCTGTCCTAGAAAGAACCCTTTCGATAATTTTCGGCGTATCCACTAACTCCAATACAAACTCTTTTGTAAGACCATTTCTGTTATCTAGAAACGAAATTAGATTTAATAATGCAATGAAAGAGCAGACCGTACTTTGGGTAGGCATACCACGCTTACTAGCTAACGTTGAGATGATATATGTAGGGCGGATAGGGCGAGACCATTTAGCCGCATCGTTAACTAATGCAATTGTTTTAAATCCGTTGATAATCGCCTTTTCTAGAGCAATGATTACTTGTGAATATCTACCACTAGAAGTGATAGCGATGACAAGTGTTTCGGAGTTCGCCGCTTGATATTCTTCATACGCAACAAAATCATAAGACTGTACTGCTTCTACAGTGATCCCACTATGCAAGTTCGCTGAAGCTTGAGCCATTTTAGCAACAATGTATGATTCGCCGCTTCCAATAAGTATGATTTTCTTTATACCCTCTAGGGCAAAACTAACTGTGCGTATTTGCGTTAAATTCGAAACAGTATCTCGAATCGCGACAGGTATACCGTCAATCTCATGTTTCGTAGCAGAAAGAGGCATAATTGCCTCTTTCTCATTTAACCATAAGTCTTTCACTCTATGCTCCGACTACGATTTCAGTTAAGCCTGTAGCAATACCTTCGATGTCGAAATCTTTATTATTTACCTCTAACCACTCCTGATACATATCTACAGGTAAAGCATCAAAGCCATGTAAAGCACCAGCAATTGAACCCACCATCGTTGCGATACTATCTGTATCGTTACCAACGTTAGCTGATGCAATAACCCCCTTCATTACATCGCCTTTAGTAAAGGCAAAGATCCCCATAGCACAAGGAATAGATTCATGGGCAGTAACCGAGTTACCTACATAACCCTCGATTTTTCGCAAGAATTCAACTGTATCGGTACATTGTCTTGCGATATCGATTGCAAGCTGAATCTTCATTTCAATACTTGGACCTGCAACGACACGAGCATGTTTTTTAGCCAATTCTTCGCCGATACGAGCGCCTTTTAGCGAAGCGTCCAGAATAGATGCAATTGTCGCATTCTCAGTCATCGCTTCAGACACAGCAGCGGCAATCGCACATGCTGATGCAATTGCAATATTTGTATCATGTGAAGGAAGACAGGTTTTAAGCGCCAGTTCACATGCAGCCTCAATGTTGCCAGGATAAACTAAACCAGCAGGTGCAACTCTCATGCCCGCACCATTAGTAACGCCAACTTGTGGTGCTTGACGTTCTGAAGTACCAATTCGACCAATCATATTGGTTGGAGTACCTTCTTTTAGCGCCTTAACGATAAGTTCTGTCGTTGGACCTTTGTAGTTCGCATAAGGTTGCATGTCAGCCCAACGTAGTAAGCAGTCTACCCAATCTTTATTCGTGAAATTATCTCTGCCTGCTTTGATGATACCTTCCGCTAAAACATACATTTGGCTAGCATCATCCGTAATAAGTCCTTTAACGCCATTTAAATCACCAGCAAATGTATCTTTTGGTGGCTCTACGAATTTCTCTAGCAATCCATCATATTTAGTTAAGATTTCATCAATTGAATATAGCTCTGTTGGCGCACCCAGAGCGTCACCCATACCCGCAGCAGCTAATGAACCTTTAATTTTGTTAAAAATAATTTTCTCTTTAGACATCAAACTGTTCCTTCTAAATTATGGATTTTTTGTGCAAGTTTTTGTTGTTTTCTTTTGTTATGAAGACTGTGGATAATTAAGGCGCTAATCGTAACGATCGCAGGGATCATCGCGACAATTTCACTTGGAATTTCAAATAGAGCGAGTCGAGGTTCTAATGCTGCGCTCGCACCAAACAGTAATGCTGCTAACATAGCTCCTATCGGATGTTTAGCGCCTAAATAGATAGCTGCAAGAGCGATAAACCCACGACCATTGGTCATATTGGCTTGGAAGAACGATAAGTAACCCATGCTGAGATAAATACCACCAAGTCCAGCGAACAAACCGCTTAATAGAATGGACTTATACTTTACTCGTTTTACATCAATACCCACTGAACGAGCAGCTTCTTCATTCTCACCCACTGCACGTAAGTTTTTACCTAAGCGGGTTTTGTATAAAAGAATGTTCACACCAATTACGCTAGCGAATGCCAAATAAGTAATTACGTTATAGCCTTCACCTGTATCAGAATTCAGTAAATCACCTAATAGTGGGATATGGTTAATAACCGGGATTTCCAATAACGGAAGTACTGGGCTAATTAATGTACTTGTAGAACCTTTATCCCCAGTTAAAATAAACATAAGGAATACAGTCACACCACCTGCCAAAACATTAATACCAATACCAGATAGGATTAAGTTGCCTCCCAACTCAAGGTGAAAGAATGCTAATACCCAAGCTAAAACTATTGACGAAAGCAAACCACAAAGCATACCAAACCAAGGAGCAAACCATGTAAGTTCTGGAAACCACACCATGAAGTATGCGCCAAACAAAACCCCGAAAAACGCGGCGATAAGCATCAGTCCTTCTAAAGCAATATTAATTACGCCACAAAGTTCAGTGATTAACCCACCCATGGTAGCTAAAATAAGTGGTGTTGCTGCTCTTAATGTTGCAGCTAAAAATGCAAACGAGAATATGGCTTCAAATGCTAATTCAAACATATTAAACCCCTTTATTTTCAAATTGAGCAATTACTTTTAATTTATTACTCTTAACTTTATTTAATAGACGAATTGCAAACGGCTTAATATGTTCAACCATGACAAAAAGAATAATTAATGCCTGAATAATCAAAACAATTTCACGTGGCACGTCTGTGCTTCGCTCCATGATTTGAGAGCCAACACGTAGATAACTATAAAGCAGTGCGCAAAGTGGAATAAGACGAGGGTCATTACGAGCAAGTAAAGCCACAACAATACCTTCAAAACCAATGCCAGGAGCAAGATACAAATTCAATCGACTCGTAACACCCAATGCCATGTGAGCGCCAGCTAATCCAGCAAATACACCACTAACAGCAAACGTAAGCATGACGATACGCTTAGTAGCAATACCACCATATTTAGCGAAACGCTCATTAATACCGATGATGTTTAGCTGGTATCCAAACTTAGAGCGATATACAAGCAAAATCACAAATGCTACAGCAGCAACCATGATATAAAACATCGACGTTAGGCGAGTACCATCCAAGATATAAGATAATCTCGCAGCTTCTGGTATAGTCTGAGAAGCGATATAACCTGCACTTGGGTCGTTCATGTAATACACGAGGACATATCTATATAGCTGCACAGCAATGGCATTTAACATCAACGTACTTACGATTTCGTTAGCATTCAAGTACGCTTTTAGGTATCCAGGTATTAGTCCCCAAAGAAACCCAACTGTTGCTGCTGCGACCAAAGCTAATGGAATAACAAAAAAACTTGGACCATCAATATAAATAGCCACACAAGCCGACACCAAAGCACCAAGGAATAATTGACCTTCCGCCCCCATACTGAACTGCTGTGCTCTAAAAGCTAAGCAAACAGAAAGCCCAAGTAGTGTTAATGTCGTGAAGTCAATCAACCAAGATCCCGTACGACTCATTCCTTTTAAGTGCAACGCACCATCAGCAAATGAAATTTTAGGGAAAGGACCAGTCAATAAAATTTTGAACGCACCGAAGGCATCTTCGCTAATAAATAGAGTAATAATAAAACCGATTAATATTGCTGCGAATACTACGGTAAATATTCTGGATAGTTCTCTAATCACTTTGTTTTCAAATACACACTTAATATTCATTAGATGTATCCTTTTTTAAACCAAGCATATAAAGACCTAAATCTTTTTCATCTATATTTTTATTATCAAGAACAGCCACAATTTCACCTTTGTAAACAACAGCTATTCTGTCTGAAATAGAGAGTATTTCATCAAGGTCGGCAGAAAATAAAAGAACGGCTTTTTTTTCTGATCTTAGTTTCAACAATTCAGTTCGAATTAATTCCGAAGCACCAATATCTACGCCACGTGTTGGTTGAGCAGCAATGAGTACTTTTGGATCAGAAGATATTTCACGTGCAATAACAACTTTCTGCATGTTACCGCCAGAAAGAGAGCCGATTGCTGTTTCTTGACTGTGGCATCTGATATCAAATCTTTTTATTAATTCATCTATGTGAGTTCTGGCAAATTTCATGTTAATTAAACCTAATTTGCCAAATGCTCTGTGATGAAATCTATCAATGATAATGTTGTCTCGGATAGAAGCGTCACCCGCAGTGCCATCACCTTTGCGGTCTTCTGAAACATGTGCGATACCTAAGTCTCGAACTTGTCTTGGTGTAAGTCCTAAAACTTCTTGGTTATAAAACTTGATAGAACCTGAGTTTGCTCGGCTTAAACCTACAATGGTTTGAGCTAGTTCAGTTTGACCATTACCCTCAACACCTGCGATACCTAAAATCTCGCCCTCATAAAGGTCTAGATTTAAGCCTTTTAGTCTTGGGATTCCTGCGGAGTCGGTATAATTTAGTTTTTTAATTTCAAGTGCTTTAGCACCTCGTTTAACAGCAGGTCTATCATATTGCGTTACGATCTCTCGACCGACCATTTTAGCCGCGATTTGTTCTTCGTTAACGTCTTTCGTGTCGTAACCACCAGTAACTCGCCCATGTTGGATAACTGTAATTCTGTCAGACGCGAAGGTCACTTCTTTAAGTTTATGAGTAATAAAGATAATCGACTTTCCTTGCTCTCTAGTAAGCTGCTTTAACGAAGCAAATAGTTCTTCACTCTCTTGAGGTGTAAGTACAGCAGTAGGTTCATCGAGGATAAGTAAGTCAGCACCGCGATAGAGTGCTTTTAATATTTCCACACGCTGTCTCATCCCTACAGGGATAGATTCCACCGTAGCTTCAGCGTCAACTTGGAAATTATATTTTTCAGAAAGACGCTTGGTTACTTCAATAGCAGCTTCTTTATCTAGTAAGTTGCCATTTAAAATATCGTTACCTAGCGTAATATTTTCAGCAACAGTGAATGATGGAATAAGCATGAACTCTTGGTGAACCATTCCAATACCAAATTCAATTGCTTCTTTAGGACCATTTAAATCTAGTTTATTGCCTCTGTAGTATATAGAACCGCTACTTGGCTTAATCATGCCGTACAGCATTTTCATTAGTGTACTTTTACCAGCGCCGTTTTCTCCACAGATAGCATGCATTTCACCCTGTGCTACGGTAAAACTAATATCTAAGTTCGCAACCACACCGTTTTCATACGTTTTAGATATATTATCTACTATTAAAAAATCATTCATAAGGCGTACCGATTCAATAGCCACAGTACTGTGGCTATTAGGTTTTATTATTAATATGTATTTAAAATTTAGTGTTTAAATGCAGAATTGATTTTTATTTTCCCGTTGATAATATCATTTTCTATTGCATCAATTTTGACTTGAATATCTTTTGGAGTTGCTTGCTTATAAACGTTATTTTTAGCCAATCCAACAGAGCCTTCTTTCACACCAACATATTCTGCGATACCGTATTGAAGTTTACCTTCATATGCTTTGTTTAAGGCAAAAGACAGACCAGCATCTACATTTTTCAATACAGACGTCAAAATTAAACTTGCTTGTTTAAGGTTTGATTCTTGAAGTAGCTGAGACTGGTCGGCATCAACGCCAATCGCATATTTATTACTTTCTGCCGCAGCTTCAAACACACCTTGACCAGTACCACCTGCAACAGAGAACACAATATCCGCTCCTTGACCATATAGTGCCTTAGCAATTTCTTTTCCTTTAGCTGGGTCTGTCCAACTGTTTGCGTATTGCACTAAAATTTTCGTTTCTGGATCTATCTCTTTCGCGCCTTGTTCAAAACCGACGACAAAATCTTTAATTACAGGAACTTCTTGTCCACCGACAATACCTACAACTTTAGACTTTTTGTTCATCAGACTTACATCTGATTTTGTCATTTCTGCCGCATAAGCACCTGCTAAGTATGATGCTTCATTTTGTTTGAACAGTAATGAATATACGTTGTCACATTTGTTAGAACATGCATCGTAGTTAACAGTCGCATCAACGAGAACGAATTTTTTCTCTGGATATTCTTGTGCAAGCTCTTGAACGATCGAAGCCATTGGATAGGTTACAGCGATATAAACGTCATAATCTTCAAACTCAACGATGTCGCGGAAGGAGCTTTCCCACTGTGTGCTGTCTAAGCCAGCTTCAACCGTTTTCGTTTTGACACCCAGTTCTTTCTTCACAATATCCATACCACGCTGGGCTGAATCCATGAAAGACTTGTCACCTAGCGTTCCATGAACAAAGTAAACAGCACTAAAATCCTTAGCCATTGCGCCAGATGAAAGACCACACGCAAGTACGGCACCACCGATGAACTTGGTATAAGCGTTGAGTTTGAACATAATAATATTCTCCATTCAGAAGTTTTTGTTACGATTGGAATGAACTTCGGTTTATTCTAATTTTGTAGTTATATCTACTTGATGGATAAACCATTTCAACATATTCCATCGGTTTATATTTCGACGAAAATGTTATGCGGCAACAAGTTATCAATGCTTCGTTTGCTGGTATTTCTAATAAACTGCATTCAGTAGGTGATGGTAGCCGAGCACTAATTGATTCCACGGCTTCAACCGGTTTTAAGTTCCATTTTGACTTAATTAGTCGGTATAGACTTTTTGAATCTAGCAGTTCTTCTTGGGTTAAAGCTTTCATATCTCCTAAAGGCAAAAACGCAGTATGGATACCGATTGGAGTAGTACCGGAAAAACGCAATCTCTTAATTTTTTGCACTTTTGAACTGCCAGCCTGCAAACCCAATTTTTCTCTTAAGAAGTCAGTCGGGCTTACTACAACCATTTCCAAAATTTGTTGATTTGGGATCTCTCCTTTCGAAGATATGTCATCACTAAAGCTATGCAGCGAATATAGGTGCTCTCTTGTCATTCGAGGCATCACAAAGGTGCCACTTCCATGCTCACTTCTTAAGTAACCTTCCTCCGTCATCAGCAAAATCGCTTTACGCACGGTGGAACGGCTCACGTCAAAATTTTCGCTAATATCACGCTCAGTAGGAATAGCGCTTCCTTCAACCCACTCTTCCTCATCTATCTTACGCTTGAGCGTTTGGGCTAATAAAACATACTTCGCCACTTTTCCACTTTCTGACATGTCTTTGGTCTCCTCCATAAATTAGGAGCATATTGTAACTAAGGTCAGTTGATAAAACCAAAATACATCAAATGGTACGTACCAATCAAACGCTTTATTGTCGGATAGCTTATTTCTTTAACTAGATCACACAAATGGTGGAAGCGAAGAACACAGCAGATAAAGCACACAAAAAATGTATGGTCCGCCCCGTAATTGCAACTACAATTAAGTAGTAACGGAGTTGGTTTGCGCTAATGTATTCGGAGTCCTTGTTGGGAGCACTAGCTTCCCAGCTCCACGATGATATCCGCGCCAGATTATCCTTAAAAAGCCCAAAGCATTGATTGCTATTTTTTGTGTCAGGTTCTTAATCTGGCCGATTGACCGTTTTTGTCATCACGTTCATTGGCGTTGCAAACTTGGTTATAGCTAAACAGCCTTAAAAGCTTGGCGGTGGTATAACACCGCCCAAGCTATCCTCACTAGCTTGTTGGCTAATGCGACTACCACTACATTAAATGGTTTGGTGGCTCGTAGGTTCACAAGCCACTCTCCAAACACTTTCCCTGTTGTCTCTAGTCTAGAGAGTACAGCTCTTGTCCCGTGGACAAACAGAGTTCTGAGGTGTTTATTTCCTCGTTTACTCATACCAAGTAGCTTGGTCTTTCCTCCCGTTGAGAATTGCCTTGGCACAAGCCCCAACCAAGCCGCCATCTCACGGCCATTGGTAAAGTTACTCGGAGAGCTTACATCGGCAATACATAATGTGGAGGTAAGATCGCCAATCCCAGGGATAGTTTTTAATAATTGAGCACTTTCATTGTTATTAACAATAGTTTGAAGCTTGTTATCTTGAGTTTTGATTTGTTCATTAAGGTACTTGTAATGTTCGTGGATAGATGTCAATTCACATAGCAAGCTTTTTGGTAGTGATACTGTTTGTTCTGCTAACCATTGAAACAGAGACTTCATCTTTGCATGCCCTTTGGGAAAGCTAAGGCCGAACTCAAGTAAGATCGCTCCGATCCGCGACATAGTGGCAGTTCTCTCCTTGATATAACTATCTCTGACTCGATGAATCGCTGCGATGACTTGAGCCTCTTCACTTTTTACAGCTACAAACCTCATGGTCGGTCGACTCGCAGCCTCTGCGATCGCTGAAGCATCGATGAAATCGTTTTTATTGCCTTTGACATAAGGCTTAACATACTGAGGAGGAATAAGTCGGGGCTGATGACCAAGTTCACCACACTTTCGAGCAAGCCAATAAGCACCGCCACAAGCTTCGAAAGCAATAGTTGTTGGTTCTATTTTACTAAGAAAGATTAAGAGTTGGTTGCGATTAAATTTACGACGAAACACCTCCACGCCACAACGGTTATGTGCGATAGCATGGAAGCAATGTTTACCTAGGTCGATACCTAAAATATGAATAGAAGACATATGGTTCACCTCATTCTGAGAGCCTACTCTAAGCTTAAGAGCTTAAGAGCTTGAGAGTGAGGCGGACCATATAATTAAGCCCCTTAAGATTTAACTTAAAGGGCTGCATTGCTTTGAGAGTAAACGGTTTAAAAATTAGAAGTTGTAACCCACGCTAAAGTAGTGACCGAATCCTGTAGTTTTACCAGCGAAGCCACCATCTTTTAATCCATACATATCTTTAAACAACTTCAGACCATAACCAACTGACAATTTGTTATTATGCCAGTAAATACCGTTGAACATAGAAGCACTGGTCGCTGAGTTATTTGCAGAATCGCTGTCATCCATACCAAACGAAAAATCACCATAACCTTGGTAAGCGATGAAAGAACCATTATCAAAATGCACTAGTGGATTAAACCATGCAGTACCAATTTGATAACCATTAAAATCACGTGTGTTGATATCATACTTGGCTTGTAGCGCCCACCCCATGACGCCCATGAATGGCACTTCAATATCAGCACCTAAACCAACTAATCCACCATACGGTGAATAGCCAACGGCATGACCGCCACCACCAGATGATAGCTCTGTTGCAACAAAAAACTCTTTAATTGGACCAACTGACAAATCTTTACCAATTAACCCATCGATTGACATACGAGGTGCGATTTTTACAAACATTTTTTCTTCGTTGTACTTATCGCTACTCTTCTTATCAAACGGATTAAACAAGTCTAAGTAACCATAAACATCAAAGATCCCTGACTTACCTCCAAACTCAAGTTCAATGTAATCATGATTTGATTCGCCAGGCAGTTCATTGTTCGCATACATGTAGTTGAACTTGAACCAGCGGTGATCATTTTTATAGATGCCATCAGAATAATCAGCAGCCATAGCGGGCATAGCGCAACCCAAAGCAATAGAAGTAGCTAAAAGTAGATTTTTTTTCATTTTTCGTCTCACTATATTGGTACGTACCTTTAATAATTTCACAAAAAATTTTAATGACAACTTTGAAGATACAAATTTTTGACAACGATCGTATTCAACCCCCAAACAAGACAAACTTTAATTAGTTTAAAATGAAAAATGCTCACTTAATGAGCAAAATCACACTTTTCGTACAGGTTTCATAAACAATATTGATTTTATCTCTAATAAAAGATAACAATCTATAATGAAAATTGGTCCGAACCAATACCAAGAAACAAAAAATACAATCAAGGAGTGTTCTATGAATCGCAATTTAGCAGTGTCTTTCTTAGCCCTGAGTGCAACCGCAGTGAGTTCTTTTGCAACTGCTGATGGTTGGCCTCATGGTTTCATCGACTATCGTCACGAATATTTAGATAAAGATGCCAAACATTACGACCGAGTTATGATGGGAAATTTTTTTAGTAATGGCATCGGCGTTTTGGGTGAACTTCGATACGCAACGAATGAAGGTGAAGAGAACGCTTGGGACCCTTCTAGCTTTACCAATAACGGTATGGGCCTCAGTATCGTCTACAAATTCAAGCCTCTAGATGATAAGAAATTTTGGCTAGAGCCAATGTTTTGGTTAGACAGCAGCAAATGGTGGTCAACTTACGAATTCGGTATGACTGTAGGTTACGATTTTTCTAGAGAGTGGCGTTTGTCTGGCCGATACCGCTATGACATGGATAAAGCAACAAGTGATTCAAAAGCATACGGCAATACGGATCGTAACAACGAACGATACGATGTGTGGTTAAAATATAACCCTGAAGGTACAGATCTACGTTTTACTTTTAATGGTGTTTACTACGACAACGATTACATCACTTGGAACAATGGTAAAAAAGACTATGCACTTGATCTCAAAGTTGGCTACAAACTTGGTTCTTGGGAGCCGTACTTCCGTTTAGCCGATAAACGAGCAAGCAAAACAACAGATGAGCGCCAACTCCGCTACCGTGTAGGCCTAACTTATTCTTGGTAATTTAACTTTAAGTCTAATAAATCGTATTCTAAAAGGAAGATTTTATGAAATTTTCTCACATACTCTACCCTCTCGCCATCGGCTCAAGTTTTTATTCTGTTAATGCCTTAGCTACTACTGAAGTCTCTTTGCTACATACTTATGACTTACCCACAGGTACACTTTTAGACAACCACACAGTAAAAGGTACTTCAGAGGCAGATATAAAAACCAAAGAGATTGGCGGGGTTTCAGATATTGTCATGACATCTCCTACTGATTTTATCGCCTTGACCGACTCTCGCTCTAGACCCGATGAAGGATTAAGTCGTTTCTACAAAGGCTCTTTCTCAAAGGATTATTCTTCTATTCGTATCAACGAGACAGTCATCTTAAAGAACGACAAAAATACTCCTTATGGCGCGAATGAGAAAGACCCAGAATCCATAGTATTACTACCAAATGGTAGCCTAGTGTGGGGTTCTGAAGGTAGCCATACTTTGATCAACACCGATACCAATGGAAAATTTATTAAAGACTTCAGTTCACTACTTCCTAGTTATTTTCTAGGTGATGGTAAAACTTCAGGTCTCCGCAAAAACCAATCATTTGAAGGAATGAGCCTATCGCCAGATGGTAGTACACTATTTGTCGCTACAGAGTCGGCTCTCGCACAAGACGGCTCGGTTTCCACAACAGAAATACCATCAGCAGCCCGAATTTTAAAATTCGCTGTTGATAAAAATTCCAACTTGAAGCTAGTTTCTGAATATACCTATATCGTTGACCGCATTAATGTTCAAAGCGACTTCGGCATCCATGACAATGGTATCTCAGAAATTTTAGCGATCAACAATAATAAGTTACTCGTTGTTGAACGTAACGGTTATGCCGTTAAAGAAGGATTCTGCTGCTTCAATTTCGACGTTAATGTTTTTAAAGCTGACTTGTCAAAAGCAACGAATATCTTAGGTACTCAAAACATTAGTGCTAAAGATGCGCCAAATCCAATCACTCCAGCTAGCAAAGAGCTTGTTTTCAACTTTGGTGATTTTGTTGAAAGCCAACAGAATTATGAAGGGTTAGCGTTCGGACCAAAAGTTAACGGCAAAGACACTCTATTGTTTGCCGCAGATAATAACTTTCAACCTCACCAAAAAACTCAATTAGTGCTGATGTCACTGACTGGGTTGGAGGACTAATTATGACACCTAAATTACTCGCTGCTTTAAGTTGCTTTGGACTGTTATATTCCGGGATTTCTTTCGCAGAACAGATTCAAGAAAAGCACCTGACTATCCTTCATACAAATGACCATCATGGACGTTTTTGGAAAGATAATAATAGCCAATTAGGCATGGCTGCACGAAAATCTTTAATAGACTCGATCAGAGCAGAAGTAAAGTCCAATGGTGGAGAAGTTCTCCTGCTATCTGGTGGGGATATCAACACTGGCGTACCTGAATCTGATATGCAACATGCAAAACCAGATTTTCTAGGAATGAAGCAATTAGGTTATGACGCCATGGCAGTAGGCAATCATGAATTTGATGTGCCATATGGCGTCATGAGAATGCAGCAGATCTGGTCTCAAGTGCCATTCCTTTCTGCAAACATTTACGATAAGAAAACAAACGCTCGCCTTTTTGCTCCCTATAAACTTTTTAACTTTGATCATTTAAAAGTAGCTGTTGTAGGGCTAACGACAACCGATACACTCAGAGTTGGTTCGTCATCATTACAAAATATGTATAGCATGACGGATCCAGCAGATGAATTTCTGAATATTAAAAGTGAATTAGACAAGTCATCGCCAGATGTCGTCATTGGCTTAACCCATATGGGTCATTATGAGAACGGTAACCATGGGTCTAATGCTTACGGTGATGTTAAGTTAGCACAAAGTTTGCCACCAGGCACCGTAGACGCAATCATTGGGGGGCACTCCCAAAATGTTGTGTGCTATTCAATTGATCTCATGAAGAAAGATAGCTTTAAACCTGGAGATGAATGTTGGCCAGATAAAAAGAACGATGTTTGGATCATGCAAGCTCAAGAATGGGGACGATTCGTAGGACGTGCTGATTTCGTGATTAAAGGAGATAGCGTTAATTTAACAAGTTATCGTTTAATTCCTATTAACTTAAAGCACAAAGTAAAGGTTGATGGAAAGAGTGAATATGTCCTTTATGAAGAAGAAATCCCACAAGATGTAGAAACAGAGGAACTACTAAAGCCGTACTTTGATAAAGGCAATAGCCTGATCAACTATAAAGTGGCTGATTCAACCGCCAGACTTATTGGTGATAGAGATCAAGTTCGTTATCACCAAACAAATTTAGGTCAAGCGATTTCTGATTCCATGATGGTGAAAACTAATGCATCTCTGGCGATAATGAACTCTGGAGGCGTGCGAGACAGCATTGAAGCAGGCGAAGTCACCTATCGTGATGTGCTTAAAGTACTGCCTTGGGGAAACACGGTTGTAACAGTAGAGCTAACTGGGCAAGAGCTACAAGCCTATTTAGCTGATGTATTAGCTAAGACACCAGGTTCAGGCGGCTATGTACAACACAGTAGCAACCTAACAATAGCTGATGGCACTATCCAAATTAACGGCAAAGATATCGTCAATTCAAAAACCTATAAGCTATCTCTCCCAAGCTATGCATCACGAGGGGGAGACAACTATCCTAAGTTGGATTCCCACCCAAGCTTCATCGATACCGGATATGTTGATGCTGATGTATTGAAAGAGTTTTTGATTCAGAAATAACCACCTGCTAATACGCGGTCCACAAGCGTAAGGTCACTACACTTGATCAGTGATCGCGTATTTATATCTCCTATCGTTATTCTTACAAAAGTTGATTTAAAGACTGCATTCCCTTTATCTCTTGCTAAGATACTTAACTCTTAAAAATCATTGTCTTACTAATCATACAAGCGTTTCTATTTAAACACTTATTATAATATGCATCAGCGTGTTATCCACCTTTAGCAGTAGTTAACAGAGGAACGTAGCCGAATTAAAACACGAGATCTAATGACATACTTTTTACGAAATAAAGCATTAGAAAATTTTAGTCAAATGTTCACTTTGACTGGTGAGAGTTTCGAATATGCTGGCACACTTTGGGGCATTTTCGTGTTTTATGCCCCGCCGGCACACCTTTGGACAAATGTATGGTACGTCCCGTTTTGCAATTGAAAAATTCAAATAACGGAGTTGGTTTGCGCTAATGTATTCAGAGTCTAATTGGGGACACCTACATGCTACATAGCCCCAGCTCTACGATGAGATCCGCGCCAAATTGTCCTCAAAAATGAGAAAGCGTTCTATGTCGCTGTTCTGTCCACAAGGTCTTCAATCTGATGGTCTAACCGTTTTGTCATCTTTCATTTTCATATGCAAACTTGATTTATACTCTTATTTCAAATGGTTTCTTCGTAGCCATAACAGACCAAGCTATCCTCGCTAACTTATTGGCTAAAGCTACTAAAGCAACATTAAAAGGCTTTCGAAGTTTTAAGTCTGTAAGCCACGAGCCAAAGTATCTCTGAGCAGTTTCATCTCGCCATAAAACAGCCCTAGCTGCATGGATAAAAAGCTCACGAAGTTCTTTGTTACCTCGCTTGGATATCCCTAGCATTCTTGGCTTTCCACCTATCGAATATTGAAATGGTACTAACCCTAGCCAAGCTGCAAAGTTACGGCCATTGGAAGAGTCTTTAGGGTCGGAGACGGAAGACAGGCAGCAAGAAGCTGTCAGAGGTCCAATGCCTGGTACGGTTTGTAATATGGTAAATAACTCATTGTCACGATTAAGAGTTTCCAGCTTCTTATCTTGCTCTTTAATTTTGTCATTAAGATCATGTTATGATTAAGCTGATCTCGTAACTCAAAGACAAGTAAAGAAGGAACTGGCTGCCCTGTATCTGCCAACCATTGAAAAAGACGCTTCATATTCGCATGCCCGCGTGGACAGCTGAAGCCAAATTCAGTAAGGATAGAACCAATACGGTTCATCGTTGCTGTTAGCTCTCGAATATAGCCTGTTCTAATCCTACGAATAACTACTCCTAATTGTGCTTGTTCAGTTTTCGGTGAAACAAAGCGCATTCTTGGTCTGGTCGCAGCTTCGGCTATAGCATCTGCATCAATAAAATCATTCTTATGACTCTTCACATATGGCTTAACATATTGAGGGGGAATCAGCTTAACTTGATGCCCATATTCTTGGCATTTTCTTGCAAGCCAGTGAGCACCACAGCAAGCCTCCATTGCAATCAATGTTGGTTCATGCACAGAGATAAACTGTAGTAATTTACGTCTAGATAATTTATGCCGATATTGTTCACGACCACTATAATCGTGGCCAACTAGATGAAAAGCAGACTTACCTAAATCGATTCCAATAACTTTGATTGCCGACATAATGGCACCTCCCATATTCAGCGACATAGCTGAGTGTAGTGCAGGTGTGGGGCGTACCATCTTATTAATGAGTTACGAAAAATTGAATATTAAAAACTCATGAATAATTACAAGTATGGCAAGTCTAATCGCAAGATAGCAGACTACCCATTTCTTTCAGCTTGCAGTTTTAATATTGATTTCAACTCATGAACCTCTACCCTGAGATCATGCACCTCTTCTAAGATCTGGACCTCCATCTTGCGCTCGTTAGAGGTCCACGAGGCCAGAACAGCAGTAAAGCTACCAAACATACCAACACCGGTGGTGATTAAGATAATGGCAACAATACGCCCTTCCAATGTCACCGGGAAAAAGTCACCGTAACCAACCGTTGTAATAGTGACGAATGTCCACCAAAGCGCATCACCGGCGTTATGAATATTGGTACCCGGCATATCCTTCTCGAGATAAAGGATGTAAATCGAACCAAACAGCATCATCATTAGGGAGGTCACCACCATAAAGTGCAGTGACGTCGAAGTCTTGTTTTCATTGATTGCATGAGAAATCATTGAGATAGACTTGATCGCACGCACCAAATGAAAAACTCTAATTAAACGTGCAAATTGATTCACTCCATCAATGGGATACAAGAAATAAGGTCAAGCCAGCCCCATTTCATATACTCAAGCTTGGACGGCGCAGCTCTATATTGCTGAACAAAGTCAATAATGAAGATCGCGCAAATAAATGTATCTACATAGATCAGAATCTGCAGGACGTCAGATGGCAAGTTAAAGACAAGTACAATTGCTAGGGAAACAACAAATACAGATAAAACTAATACTGCCAGTTGAAAGTTGGTAATGTGTTCCGGCACTTTGGGTCGATACATAGTAGCAATCCATTGAAACATTTAGCAGAACTACCTTGAAGACGAAAACGCTTAATCGAGTGCTTGCTTCGCCTCACGATTCAGAACCTTAAATGCAGTTCTCACAAGGAGCAAGATCTGAGAGAACAACGCCGCTCCCCATACAACGTTAACTACAATTGAAGGAACAAATGGCACGATAATCAGAGTCAAGAAGCAAAGCGTGATACCGAAATAGCTAACGTTCGCAGTGGCAAATCGGTGGGCGGTATGAATCTCGATAACATGTTGAATCTTAAGTAAACAATACAGGTAAGTTGCTAAGCCCAAACAGCCTATCAATGCATATTTGAACGGGTATTGTTCCATAAAACCTATTTTGACCTCTGCTGACAATGCGACGCCTATCGTGACAGCGACAGCATCAACAGCAGATGAGAGATCGTCCACTTGATGAATGTGTTAGGCGCGTTGCCGAGTGGCTTACTATTGCCTACAAAGTCAAAATATATCCAGCACAAAACGAAAATTGATAGGCCGCCAAACGCGTAGTTAACAAGTACGTCGCCAACCACATCATCAATACCTTTTTCCGCAAGGGTGATAACAGGCTTAAAGAAGCCTTCACCTGCAACAATCAATAAAAGCAGCGCAAAGCACTCAGCCATATGTCCAAAGCGTGGTAAGAAGCGCTCATTGTTTAGTGCACCTTTGACTGCTTGATTCGAATACAACACCTATTCAAATCAAAATATGATTAGATTATCGCAAATATTCGCATCACTAGAGGCTGTTTTGCAGAGAAACGGCTCCGATAACGTCTAAATAGAATAAAGGCCCAGGCTCAAACTCAACGTCACTACTCAGCAGACGGTACACCTCTCCGTCCCACTAAACTCTTTAAACAAGAGGTGCCTATCAAGTTGGTGGTTATTCAACTAACCTAATAAAATATGATAAAAATATCTCATAATCCTATTTTTGAGCTATAGTAAAATTGAATAACTTTATTGGTTCAAGTGATGCTTTTACAACGTCCAAAACCTTATCCAGACGAAAGCCTTGAAAGCTTTTTTATTCGTGTTGCAAACAAAAATGGTTATAGTGATGTTAATCGGTTTTTAGTAGCCGTTAAGCGTTATCTTTTAGATATAGATCCAAGAAAGTTCCAGACATTTCCCACCGATATCTGTCGCATCAACCCGTACTCCTCCAAGAAACATTCAATCTCGCGAACACACGCATTACATCACCTCAGTCAGTTAACATTTAACGAACCTGTAGATTTACTCGGTATCGCGTTAAACAGAAACCAAATGCAGTTTTCTCCGTCAACAACCGCGTTAATCCGTGGTGCAGAAGTCATTCCACGCTCTCTTCTACGTAAGGGGGCGATTCCATGTTGTCCCTGTTGTCTAGGTGAACACGGATATGCGAGTTACCGCTGGCATTTTTCAGGGTATGAATATTGTCATGAACATGACGTTAAGTTAATAGAACGCTGTAGTTGCGGGGCAATTTATGATTACCGGTATGCGGGATTATCAGGTGTATGTACTGAATGTGGGGAAAATATATCCGCATCTCAAGAAAACCACGAGCCTAAAGCGACCAGGATAGCATCTTGGTTAGCAGGAGATGATGTAAAACCATTGCCAGATGTCCCTCTTAGTTATAGATGGGGGTTCATGCATTGGTGGTCTCAAATATCAAGCTCATGTAAAACTCGAAACAATGGTGAATTCTTAGCCTTTTGGGAACATTGGCCAAACTCCTTTCACAAGTTGATTGGAAAAGAAATAGATTTCAATTTCGAATACTGCGTTCTTAGTAAAAACGATTTAAGAATGAAAGACATTCTAGGGAAGATTCTGTTTAGCTCAATTCAGCTTCCTGACCGTAACTTTCGTTCGAATATCATATTAAGAGAGATGTTTCAGTATATAGAAACACACTTATGGGACGACAACGGTAAACTGGCGAACCTTCGAATGAATATGCTCGAGATATGTGTATTGCTGAACTGTTCTCGAGAGCAAGTGACATCAATGATTGAGCAAGGCCTACTCACCCCAAATCGTCAACTTGGAAAACGAGAGATACTCATCGTTACTGAATACGCTTTTTACTTGGGTGATGTTTATTGTCTTTGGCTTTCAGAATTTCAATCTGATGAGTTCAATCGCTCTTTTTACCTGTCGAGGTGGTGAATGACAACACTGGCAGAAATATTAGATAACAAAACAGACGACCTTAATAAAGATTTGCGCAGAGCCTTTAGACCACTCTCCGCACCCGTTGACATATCAGATACTTCCATTGAAGCGCTAACCATACTAGTGAACCTAACAGATAGAGTCATCGAACAAAAAGACCTACTTGATAGAAAGAAATGTAAAGACAAGCTTAGAGACGAAAAATGGTGGGCCAACTGCTTGAGAACCGTTAAATATCGCCAAAGTCATAACCCAAAGTTTCCTGACATTAGAGCAAATGGCGTAATTCGTGCCGCACCAGTCGGGCATTTGCCACCTTTTATGCTTTCTTCTAGTAAATTACCCCAAAATAGCTGGGCTTATGCCAATGACTCTAGCCAAGTGAATAAATCCTGTTTTTTAACGAGTGAATTTATATGGAATGGTGACGTTCATTGCTTAGGTCAGTTGCTCACAGAGCTTGAACATCCGCTCTGGAATGTTCTAAGAAAACTCGGATGTTACGTTAAAACAGCCAAATACATATCAAAGGAGCTAGCACTTATTCCTCCGTTGGAAATTAATACTTCGCTAGTTAGAAATTATTTGGCACAGATTTCTCTTCCGAACGACGAAGACTCATATATTTCTTTATCACCTGTGGTTTCTCAATCAATGCAAGAAGATTGCTATCAAGTATTGAGTGAGCACTATCGATTTTCTGCTATTACTCTATTTAGCCGAGCGACAAACATGGGAACTCTGGCAATGAGTTGCGGAGGGAAATTCAAAATGATCCGCTCTTTGCCTCCGATAGAAAAGTACCAACATCACCACTTAGACTCCGTAAATTGGCTTACAAAGCGCTCAGTCAGAGCTATACGAGACTACACAGAGTCTTCCGTATGGGTAATATCACCAAATAAACTGGCACTTAGAAAAAAATCAATCATTGAAGACATTAAAATAATGCTTTCCCAATGGCTGCGTACCACTCCCACGCACGAAGAAAAGTTAGATATAAGGAAATTAACAGAACGCTTCAATGTCGATTTAGCCAAAACCAAGTTTGCAAATCGCTATGCTTATGATCCCCTGCTAACTCAGCTGATCTACAACTGTATAGGTTCAATCATTCATTCACCGCCTCAAGATGCTCCAAAATGCGAGGGAAATGACGACAAATACTTGCTGCTACCAAATCTTAGAATCTCTGGTGCATCAGCCATGAATACGTCTGTGAGTATTGGAATACCTTCTATGATGGCGTTTTATGGATTCGTACACGCTTTCCAGAGAAATGTACAAACAGCTAATCCTAACTTTAAAATTGAAAGTTTCGCCGTATGCATTCACAACATTCATGTGGAAAACCGCGGATTAACAAGAGAATGGGTACCAAACACAAAAGGACAAATTACAGCACCTGCAACACGAGACGATTGGCAGTGTGACGTTGCAGTAAGCCTGATTCTTCGTTGCAGTCATTATTCTCAGCTAATACCTCGCGATTTCATACGCTTATTACCGGGAAGAATAGCAAGAGGGAAAGTGACAGTTTCCATATCCGATATAAAACACTTAGGCCGATGTTTGAGTTTGGCTGATGCAATCAAAGCGATACCTGTTGAAACAGGTAGATGGCTTAGCCTAAATAACGAAGTGACCTTAAACAGTATTCAAGATGTGATTGACGAGTTAAAAAATAACAGATTACAAACCGTCAGCTGCATTGGTTATCAACTATTAGAAACCCCATGTGAAAAACGTGGCTCACTACACGGGTACAAACATGCTTTCGTCGAAACCATACTTGGTATCATAAAACTTTTAGCAATAAGTAAAAATACAAATCCCAACCAATACTTTTGGCAATATCACTATTCGAAGCAAGGTCCGATTTTACTTCCCAGGAGCATATCCGATGAAACTTCCTAATAACTTGTCCTATATAAAATCTATTGAACCTTCTGATGTCATTTTCCTTGTTAACTGGCCAGATGGAAGAAAGACACCACTCCCATACACTAGCCGTGTAGCGTTAGGTATGAAAGAAGGCTCCAAGTCTGCATACAAAGATGATGGCCAAATTGACATGGACGCAACGGCACACTCCCTAGCCCATGGCAACGCGCACGAAATCGACTTTTGCTGTGTACCTTACGGAGCCGAGAGTATCGAATGCGAAT
The DNA here is from genome assembly GCF_015163535.1 of Vibrio sp. OPT46. Lineage (NCBI taxonomy): Bacteria > Pseudomonadati > Pseudomonadota > Gammaproteobacteria > Vibrionales > Vibrionaceae > Vibrio > Vibrio sp. OPT46. Next base: position 63,885 of record NZ_JADDYG010000127.1, read on the forward strand.
TTTCTGTTTCATTTGCTTCGAGTCTTCGTAAACCATTTAAGTGTTCCGATCCAGAAGTAAAACGAACCCTAGTTCAATTGATTAAGCTATACGAGGAAAAAGTGGGTTGGGAAGAACTCGCCAATAGGTTCCTCGAGAATATTTGTAATGGTAGATGGCTTTGGAGAAATAACGAATGTACATATTCAACATCAATCGGTATAAAACCATGGCCATGGGAAGACGAAAAAGCCATTAGCCCATTCCATGACATCCGAAAAAATTATGCTGGCACTAACCACTTCAGAGATCATAAAGACTGGGATCAGCTAATCAAGTTAATCACTGACGCTTTTTCCCAACCGAATGGGCTCTGTATTTTCGAAGTCAGCGCTACATTTCGTTTAGGAACAAACGCTCCAATTTATCCTAGTCAAGTATTCAAAGACTCTGTCAAAGGTGAAAAAAACCGCATCTATCAATCCACTGACGTAGATGGAGAGAGTAGTCCTATACTCGGTTGTTATAAAACTGGAGCGGCAATAGCCACGATTGACGACTGGTATCCGGATGCGGACAAACCAATACGTATCAGCCACTATGGTGCACATAAAGAAGACGTTTATTGTTATCGTCACCCAAACACTGGGAAAGATTTATTCACACTTTTGGAAAAAGCCGATCAATACCTCGAACAACTTCAGGCGACAGAAGTATTGCCAGATGAAATGATTAATGACCTGCATTTTATCGTTGCAAACTTGATAAAAGGCGGGTTACTTCAACGGAAAGGAACCTAAACCATGGATTGGTACTATAGAACCATCACATTTTTACCTGAATATCGAAACAATGAAGCAATCGCAGCTAAATGTATCAAGGAATTACATCGTTTTAATTACAAGTATGAAACGAGATCCATTGGCGTCTCGTTCCCACTCTGGGGCCAAGAAACGGTGGGACGTAAAATCACCTTTGTTAGTACCAATAAAATGGAGTTGGATTTTCTGATATCACGAAGGTATTTCGTACAAATGACAAAACTTGGTTACTTTAGCATTTCCACAACACAAACTGTCCCAGACGATTGTTCTTATGTTCTATTTAAACGTGCACACTCTATAGATAAAGGAACATCTGCGGGCCGAGCGAGGGAGTTAAAACGACTTGAGCGAAGAGCTTTAGAACGAGGCGAAATATTTGACCCTATAGCTTATTCCAAAACCACTAGTCATGCATTCCAAAGCTACCACTCACTGGAAGAAGATAGCAGCAGTGGCAATAAGTTCCGACTGAACATACAAATGAAGGAAAGGTCAGGAACTGTAGGTACCGGAACATTTAGCAGCTATGGGCTAGGCAATACCGATAATTCATTGCAGGTTGTTCCATTGATTTAACCTTACATCTACACCATCTTCATAACCTATTGATTTTACAGCCTAGAATGTAGCATTAAGTTTAAAAGGGTAAATTCGTAGAAAAACCATTAACTAACTGATATTTATGGACTATTATTACATTGGTAATAGTGAACTACCGAATAGGTAGCTGATAATTTTGCGCAAATTTATAGTCACCTGGGAAAGTAGTGAACTGCCGCATAGGTAGAGAGGAGTAGTTTAAAAAATCAATACTATTACCATCTCCAAACAGCTAAACTCTTAGCTGTTTGCTTTGGCATTAGATGAGGACTATAATCCTCATCACTACTGAAAAGTAGCTGATAACAAATTTACATCTCCAGGCTCAGCCAAAAAGCGAATACTGCCGAACAGGTAGGAGGCTCCGTCAACTAGAGTAAATGAACTCTTCCAATCTATTTATGGTAGAAGCACTCGAATATCGCACTGAAGGACACTTGCTATCTGGTAGGCTTTTTCTAGTGTGATATTCACTTCACCTCGTTCTATCCTGCCTACGTAGCTACGATCTATATCTGCAGCCAAAGCCAACTTATCCTGTGATATTCCTTTGTCTTTTCGCATAGAACGAACGTTGTAGCCAAACTTTTTTGCTAAGTCTCTCATTTCAAAAGTACATTAAAAAGAAAGACTATCTATTCTTGAAGAGAACTTTTCCACGGACTATAATCCGCATTTATTTTTCTATGTTCAAATCTACTGTCGAGAGTTGCTACGTGTCACAAGACCTTACCATTCAACCATATATCATTGATTCAATAATCATAAATAACAAACCCACGTTTAGAATATCTGATATACGGGATCTGTTGTTAACCAGCACGATGCAAGACAAAAGTGTAGGTTATGTACGAATGTTTGTTTCTAAACAACTCAATACAATGGTAAAGCAAGGACTACTGACAACATCAGGAAATAATCGCAATAAGCTGTTTCATAAAACCACTTTGTTTCAACAAGTTAATGCCTCAAGCGTAGAATCAGAAATTAATCTGGGCAAAGCTGTTGATTTGGTAAGTTCAGTCCCATATATCGCTGAATTGAACAAAATGAGAGGCAAGCTCAATGGAGAGCTTGCAATGCTAATTGCTGAAATGGACGAGTATCGTTCGATTATGGCGCAATACCCTCAGACTCAAGAGAAAGTAAAAAAGCTGCATCAAGAATCGACACAACTTTCGGCCACTTTAACTGGGCAAATAACCGCCATCTCAAAAACAATAGACCTACTCACGTCGGAGGCTGTTTGATGCTTAGAGATTGGCAACGAAACTGCATTAAAGAAGCCTTAGGAAAATACAAATCTGGCAATAAGCACTTTCTTACTCAAGCAACTCCCGGCGCAGGAAAAACTATAATGGCTGCGTATTTAAGTAAGCAACTCTTAGATTCAAATATGATTGATTTGATTATTTGCTTCTCTCCGTCAATTAATGTTGCTAATGGGTTTACACGCACTTTTTCTCGTGTATTGCAGTGCTCGTTCAATGGCTCTCTAGGTTCATTAGGAACATCACTAACCTACCAAGCTATCCAATATCTCGATGATCAATTTTGGGAAACAATTTCAAAGCACCGAGTCTTGGCTATATTCGATGAAATCCATCATTGTTCAGGTGAAACTCTTTCTGACGCGAATGCTTGGGGCGAGCAGATTATTTTAAAAGTGCAGAAAGCATCCAAGTATACTTTGGCACTGACGGGAACTCCTTGGCGCTCAGATAGCTTACCAATATCACTGAGCTCTTATAGCAATCCGGAAGGAAAAATCATCTGCGATTATCAGTACACTTTAAAGCAGGCTATCACCGACAGAGTATGTCGAAAGCCGAAACTCGTGTTAGTTGATAACGAGCAGTTGCAATATGTCAGCCCAGAAGAAAGTAAATATTATTCATCGATTCAAGCATTATTTAAAGAACAAAAAATAAGTTATTCTAGTATCTTACAGGATACAGATGCTTTAGTTCATATTCTCAAACTATCTGCGAGTAAGCTACTTTCCATTAGAGCATCCAACCAAGATGCGGGCGGACTTATCGTCGCCTCGTCCGTTGCACATGCGAGACAAATTCAAACAATCCTGAATGAACAGCTAAAGCAACCCAGCGTGATGGTTTCTTATCATGACCCAGATGCTCAAAAGATAATTGAACAATTCAAAAATGATCACTCCCCTTGGATTATCAGCATTGGAATGATCAGTGAGGGAACTGACATTCCAAGACTTCAAGTCTGTTGCCATTTGAGTAATGTTCGCACGGAGTTGTATTTCCGTCAGGTATTAGGGCGCATTCTCAGGATCACAGATAGCAACAACCAAGAAGCTTGGCTGTACACGCTTGCTGAAGAAAATCTTGTTAAATTTGCTGAAGAAATCGAGCAAGATATTCCTGATTTTTGTCTTTATATAAAACAGCCTGAGGACAAAGAGGAAGAAGACGCACATTCACTTGAAACAAGCTCATCACATACTGTTCGAACCTTTTCGAAACTAGGGGATTTCAAATGGAATAACAGTGATACAAGTGTGCAAGTTGGTAACGAAAATTCTGTTCCTTATGGGTCGTTCACTCTGGGGCGTTTTAGAGAACGGGTGATTGAGGCGTTTGTTGGGATTTAGATGTGTGATTCATAGAGATGGTTTCAATTTTTTAGCCGAAGATCGAGCCTGTAATTTTGCTCTTGAAACCGCTCTTTCTTGATCTGGTAGTTCTGAGATACCTCTTCAGATAAAGGAGTTTGATAAGATACCCCAGTAATCCTGTCTATCGGGGTTGGCCCATTTAACGATCTGTGGGGCCGTTCCCAGTTGTAGTAGTGTTGCCATTCCGCGAATAGCAGATCCAGTTCTTCCAGCCCCACAAAGACATTTGTGGTCGGATAGAACTCACTTTTACCTGTTTTCTGCGAGCGTTCCACTTTGCCATTCAAGTGAGGTGAGCCAGGCTTATTTGGACGAAACTTGATCCCATAAATCATGAGTTGTTTCTGGACTTTCTCGGCAAAGAATTCACGCCCTCTGTCCGTCTGAATACGCTGGATAGGAAATGGCATCTCTTCCACGACACAATAGATAAAGTCGACTGTGTTTGCTGCTGTGAGCCGAGAGTAGCACCTGAGAACCCGATAGCGAGAGCAATCATCAATAGCTGTATACTGGTAAATTCCAAGCGCTATTTTACACGTGTCCATCTGGACTCTATCACCAGGAATTGGGCGCTCATATCTTTGGAAATCTTTTCTGCGTCGGTAAGTTACGATGGGTTTGACTGATGCTTCGGATAAAACTTTATGGAGTGTCGCTGTGCTTAGGTGTATTTGGTGAAGTCGGATTAATTCCGTTTGTAAACGTCGCGCCCCTAAATTACGTTTCTCACGCATCGTAAGGATCAATGCTCTTAGCTAATCAGTGAGTTTGGTATCTGGAGATGAATGAGGGCGTGGGCTCTGGCTTTCTAGACCAGCGATTTCCACACTGCTTATATCGCTTAGCCCACTTGCGTAATGTTGGTCTGGAAATACCACAGCGTCGACATACGAA
>NZ_JADDYG010000127.1:68885-72784 GCF_015163535.1 Vibrio sp. OPT46
GCCTGCATCACCACATTCCTCATACATTTTTACTCACTGTAGTCGTTGTTGGATTTCTCTGTCCATAGACACCCAGTATAGTTGAAAGGATGTCTATGAATCACACAATTTAGCGTAGCTGTCGGAAACCCGTTCATAGAAGAGCAGATAGATAACGATTATTTATCAAAAAAATCCGGTCGACCTTTACCTTTCTTTTTACGACTGTTATTTTGCTGATAGTAGTCTTCCCACCCAATACTCCTTGGTGGCGACCGTAACATCTCTTTGGTGACTTTGACGCCTTCTATGAATGGATTCTTCCAAAAGGTTGGCTTGTTCCCGGAAGTTAGCTGAGACGCGAAAAGAAAATCATCCTTAGTTATTGACTCATGATGGTTATCGATAGCTTCAATCGATGCTTGATAAATAAGGTCCCTAAGAGAGCGCATATTGCCTTGTGAAAACGCATATAGTTTTTCCTGTAGTCCCTCTTTAGCCAAACCAGTTTGTTTTTCAAATGGTAATGCTTCATCAAGGTGTTGTAAAAATGTCTTGAATGTTCCTTCACCTTCTTGATAATTGAAGGGGCGCAAATTGAATTGAATTGAGAACCGGCTATGAAGCTGGGAGTTTGCTTGCAATACAAGTTTAGAGTATGGCATTCCAAAAAGTACGATGGGGCACTTCGACTTGTTTAGTATTCCTTTCAGCCAATTTCCAACTTGCGTAAGAATTTTATTTGAAGATTCATCAACTAAATGCTGAAACTCATCGATAATAATCAGCTTAACACCTAGTAACGGAATAAGTTCGACGATTCGTTTTGTTAACCTAGCTAGATCAGTATCGTAAAGGGCAAGTGGGTCCTCCATTTGCAACAATAGCTCTCTCGCAGCATCGACGGGTTTTGCATTATCCGGCATTTCAATATGAATGACTGGAATGGTATCTCCCTCCGTATCAGAATCCCCCTCATTTTGTTTCAAATATTTTTTAATTATCGCTGTTTTACCTACCCCGTGAGATCCATATACCATCATACAGGTAGGCTCTGAATCCATATCTGAAAGGTCCCGACACCTATCCATATACCTTAGAACTTTAGCTACACTTGGTGTTATAACAAATGCTTTTTTTGCTTTTGCAACTCGAATATCCCTACTATCATCCATACCCTCCCCTCTTATAAGTAATCTATACCCCAGGCATTTTCGTCATCAACTTCCTCTTCTTGTGGATCTTCCTGCTCCGTTTTTATAATCGCATTTTGATTCTGAGCTTTTGCCCTTTCAGCATTTTCTTGATACCTAGCACCGCGACGTCTATTTCTGAGTTTCTTGGTTTTAACAATAGACTCTTCTGCTATGTCTTCTATTCGTATTTCAGCATCGACCTCAAAATCTTCATCATATTCGGACAAATTTAAACTTCTTTGATATTTAATATTGTATTTGTGCTGCCATAAAGAAACACCACTTGCATAGTCATAATCGATAGCAGGAACTGTAAAATACTCATCTACATCTTCATCTAACACCCAAATAACGCCCATACACTCAGGGTTGTATTTAAATGTCACCATATGGTTTCCATGTGTTCCTCGATACTCAGCTAAACGGTCACTACTGTACGTCAAGTCAACATAGACTGTTATTCCGGACTTACTAAGCTTCTTTTCATCTAAAACTGCGAACTTGAAATCTAGCTCCGCTGTCGTACCGGTAAACTCTTCAGGCTCCCATTCCTCACACCCTCTCTTCCATGCCACATTTGGGCAATTGGTACCTCTTTGGTTTGGATGTTTATGGTATATGTCTACTAACCAAATGAGATATATCTCTTTGATTTCATCAAGGGTCAATGTCGCTTCATCAATTGAATCATACCCTTCTCTGTGCAAGTACTGACTAAACGCTTTCCCAGGTAAGTCATCTAATAAGGTCGTATTAACTGTCCCATACTTACGTTCGACATCTGGTTTGTTATCCGGGGTATCCACTTTATTTTGATGGACGGTTATTAGTAGAGTCTCGCACGCAGCATCAAACGCTTTTGACAAAAATTCTTTGCCGTTATCCGTCACCAATAAGTCAGGAATCCCGTAGCACAACCATTCGTTCTTGACTGTGGGGTATGATGACAGTAATGAGTCTTTCCGCTGTATTGCATTTTTTAAAGCCAATGCAACTGAAACATAACTCGGTGGCTCAAATCCTAGGTAAAAACCAACTACAGCTTTACTATAACAATCTACCAACTGTGTAAGGTAGGGCCTCCCAAGTGGGAGGCGATATTCTTTATGTACGGCGAACAAATCCACAACTGTATGATCTACCTCAACCCTTTCAAGAGCATAAGAGGTAAGAATTTTTTTGCCCATCCTGCGAAATTCTCTTTTGGCTACACGCTCTCCTTTTTTTGCAACCAACACTTCGAACGGAGTCTTTTTTTTGACTCTTTTCCGCACAGACTCATACCTCGGATACTTATATTTCGTTCCGTGTTTGAGATTATACTGTCGAACTTTCCTACGAACACGGCGATGAGCTGAGCTAACATTGATTTTTCTACCAGAAATAACCGCTTCTACAGCTTGAGCCATCAACGCATCTACAATTTCTGACACTTTGGGGGCTCTATTACCTCTACCTTTGAATTTTGGCGCTAGAGATGTAGGATTGTAGCCAGATTGACTAAAATTCAACCACCACCGATAAATTGTAATAGCACTAGGAATATTTTTGTCATTGCATCGTTGTAATGCGACTCGATGTGGCTCAATGGTCTTAGGAACAATCTTGTCATTGACTCTACCTAGATATCGAAGAATCTTAAGCCGAAAGGAAATTTCAATCGCAACCTTATCTGGAAATGCTGTCAAATCAGTATATGTGGCATCTTCGTCTAAAGTATCATTTAAAGCCCTATCAATATAAAGAGTCTCTTCTTGATGACTTACGTCATCTCGTTTTGCCTTCCGATTAAAATTACTAAATGATTTCTTAGCCATAAGAGACTAGTTCAAATTCAGATTGAAAGGATATTGGAGTGTCCAAATCAGTTTCCAATAAATTTCGTGACAACAAATTGCAAAGGACTGGCATAATTGCTCGCCTTGATAATCCAGTCTTGTCGCTCAAATATTGTGCCGACTGTGAACCATTTTTCCTAAGAATATTTAATACCAAATTGTGTTTATCAGATAAGCAATCTCTTGAGGCATACCTATGCATCAACTTGAGATTCTTCAACAAGTTCTTGACTCTTATCTGCTTCTCTTCAACCAGCTCCAGTTCCAGCCCCCTTGTCTGGGCGGCTTGTTGCTTTGCATTCCACTCATCAAGGAAATCGGATGAAGATGCTATATTATCGGGCTTTACTTCGTACAAAACATATTCACCCGTATCAAATTGAACAAGGAAGTCAGGTACATACGTTCGCCACTTACCATTGTAATAATATGAATATCTAATTGGCTGAGCACAAAATCGGATAATATCTTTTTCAAAATCGAAGCAATAACAAGCATCACACTCTAAAGCAGACTCAACGGTAACTCTTTTACCCATTTTGGCACTAGCAAAGCGGTGTATGTTCTTACCTCTAGACTTAGTCAACTTACGAGCAGGATTATGAAAGGCTTGCTCTAATGCTAATACCACATTTTCAGAGAAACTATCTTGACAGAGCATAGAAATCACCTTCTTATGAAATTGTCGTAAACTTACATAAGTTTAGGCCATAAAAGGGGAATATCAATTTATGGTTGTACAAAATATCAATTTATGGTTGTAATTATCATTTTATGGTTGTATCAACAACCCATCAAGGAAAGACAGATGAGCAGTGGTCAAAGAGACATTACCCTTCGCTTTTTAGCAGAACCCAGCGACGTAAATTTTGGCGGAAAAGTGCAC
>NZ_JADDYG010000128.1:0-1346 GCF_015163535.1 Vibrio sp. OPT46
TACAAATAGCAGTAGCACAGCTTCTCTCTGAGCTGCGGATCATTCTGTATTTAATACTTCCATTTCTTGAAATAGATTTCTGTACTACATTATTCTCTTGCCAAAAGTCATGAGTAACATCTTTCACAGGCAATCGAACTATCCCATCTAGTACTGACCAATCAATGGGGGCTTTATGCATTCGAGACAAATGCTCTTCGAAGATAGATCGAATTACTATCGCAGTCCCTTTCCAAAATATACTTTTCGTGTACATAACATTTTGCCCTGAGTCTGAAAGAAACCTCATAGGTATAAGAGAAAAAAACTTTGTGAGGAATGGAGTTGTTAAGCGAATTATTTCAGCTTCGGCATCGCTTGAACCTTCAAGCACTTTGTTCATTCTTACAGGAGTTGTACCTAATGCGGTACAAATGAAATCGCTTAACTGCTTCAAGTCCATTAGCTGGGATTTCTTGGGTTTTCCAGTGGTACTTATAAACCGCCTTAGTGAATGACCATCAACTAATACATTATCGAGTATCTGGTCCCGAATTAATCTGGAAAAGCTTTGCGAGCTGTCAAAGAATAAGTTTTGTGCTGATGTTGGTTTACGAAGGTGTAAGTGGTAGTCAGAAAATACCTGTCTAATCTTTTGAGTGACTGGCTCTAAGGTGTCCGTGTTTGTAACAATGAATTTAACTCCCAGCGTATGGTACTGAGTAGGACTAGCATTCGAAACTCTGTCCTTAAATAAATTCAAACGGTTCTGACCATCACATACAAGACGGTCAGATGAACTTTCTAATGTGGCTGTGACGACTTCTTTGTTACCAATAGATATTTCCTCATGGAGTTTTAATGAAGAAACAAAGACAGTAATGCTAGGGAGTACTGTATCCTCCCTATTGTCGAAATAATTAATCAAACCTTGAGCACGACCTTTCTCAAGGTCTCTTTGTCTTTTTAGATACTCATTTAAACTATCTGAGCTCTCTTCTTCAGTGAAGTTCTCAGCAAATTCTTTGCCTGTTATTACCCCCTCAAATACAGAAATACCATTCGTGCAAATACCCTCGTTAGCTCTGAAGAGTACTAATTGAAGGTCTTGTTCAGAATAAATTGGTGTGTACATGTCTTGACCCGATGACAAAAAGAATAGAAATAAAATACCATATAAATACACCATCCTCAATAGATGTGCACAAAAAAGTGCACTAAGTATATTTAAGTCTACAATATGTGTTTAAATATGGTATTATAAAGTTATCGGTCTTTAGTAATGGTTCAGCCAATGGTTAATATTTTTGAAACAACAAACCTAATAGAAAACGAATTGGTGGCTTTGCACGAGAGTGTTAGCTTCA
>NZ_JADDYG010000129.1:0-7894 GCF_015163535.1 Vibrio sp. OPT46
TCGATTCCAATAACTTTGATTGCCGACATGATGGCACCTCCCAATATTCAGCGACATAGCTGAGTGTAGTGCAGGTGTGGGGCGTACCATCTTATTAAACTGCATCGTGCAGTTTGGAGCTTTGGTATCGAGAGCATGGTGAAATCATGCCCCAAGTCGGTCATTTACAAGTAGTGACGAATTGGGATGGGGACCCGGTTTGCGTGATACGAATTACTGACGTAAGTACATGCAAATATGAGGATGTAACCGCAGAGTTTGCCTTCGCAGAAGGCGAAGGTGATAGAACCTTAAACTGGTGGCGTGATGCTCATACTGCATTTTTTAAAGCTGAATGCGATGAGTTGAACATCGATTGGCATGAGAAACGTACGCTGGTTTTAGAGCGTTTTGAAGTGGTGTATCCCGTCAATTAATCTCTGATAGCAGCACTGATTTGAAGTGCTGCTTTCTTTACTGAGAGACCATTTTTAGCGCTTTCGAGCGGTCACACTAAACATGTGCCAATGTTTTTGGCTTCCTACTACAGTGGTCCCGTCTTCATCTCTTTCATGCAATGAAATGAGGTCGTAACCTTCGAATAAGCTTTCCACTTCCTTTTTTGTTAATGCGGTAATGTTTGGGTGCATTTCGGAGGTAACCCAGGAGTCTTTCACTCCCAAGAAATCGCCGGAGAAGATACCGCCCGGTTGTAATGCGCTGTCTATTTTTGTCCAGACTTGTTTGAAGCCTGTGTCAGGGCAAAAGAACAAACTGGCATTTGCGATAACCAAGCTGCACTTAGGGTAATTAAATTCAGTAAAACAGCACTGCGAAACCGAAAATCGTTTATTACCTTCAAAGCGTGTTAAACAAGTTTTTACTGCATTTTCATTGCTATCACATGCGTGAACCTTAAATCCCTGTTCGAGGAGAAAGTGGCTGTCTCGACCTATTCCGCAGCCAATATCGAGAGCGACTTTGCCTTCTATCTTAAGTAGGTTCAGGGCATTTTCCACGTTTGGGCGGTGAGGTTGGCTTAAAATTTTCTGATAGTATTCATTCCATTGCGCTGGCATTGAACTTCCTTATGTTGGTTGTGTCCCCTGCCCAAAACTAGCGTCCATTTTGTTTTGCTTGACTGGGGAGGTTTGCAGTATTGGCAGCTGTTATAGCTGATCTTCAATCGGTAATATTCCGGAGAACCAAGCGCCCATTTTTCGCCATACTCCTGCTTCTGGTTCGGAGTCGTATTCTTCGCCTGTTTTTACGTCGGTCCAGACAATGTCCCCGTCGCGCAGAGTTAAGGCGTAGGCGTTACTCGACAGTTGATTTGGCAGTTGTTCTAGAAACATTTGCACATATTCTGGCTGTTCGATAACAACGGCCATTTCGGTATTCAAAGCGGCCGAACGTGGGTCCCAGTTCATCGAACCAACGAAAAGTGTTTTGTTATCAATTGTCATTGCTTTAGCGTGTAAACTTGCTCTGCTACTCCCCGTGAGGCTCCACTTACTTTTGAGTTTCGCGCTCGCTTTTACTTCCCAAAGCTTGATTCCAGCTTCGAGTAGATCTTTTCGATATTTTGCGTACCAACCATGCACGGCAAACACATCGTTAGACGCGAGGCTATTGGTCACAATCGTGATATCAACGCCTCGCTTGGCCGCGTTACTTAATGCTTGAGTACCTGCTTCAGTTGGAACGAAATAGGGAGAAATGAGCACAAATGAATCCTCAACACTTTTAACCAGTTCCGTTAAATTATCAATAAGTTGGCTCTCTCGGGTCGCGACTTTATCGGGCAGGTCAAACCATACTTTCGCTTCTCCCCAGTAGAGCTTGAGTTTGCCTTGTTTTAGATCTTGGTACATATCCAGTTGAGTGAAGTCATAGCGGCCGGTTGAAAACTTTTCCTCTAACCGGAGTTTATTGACCTGCTTTTGAATCGCTTGGTCGGTAATTTGCTGTGAATTCGGTGTAATCCATTCCATTGGTATCGAATAGGCGCTATTCCAGTAGAGGTCGAACTGATCGGCAGTTTGTTGTACCGCCTCACCATAGAGCAGAAGATCAAAATCACCAAACTCAACTTGCGATTCAAAAGAGAAGTATTCATTGCCGATATTTCTACCTCCGACAATGGCGGAAACACTGTCTGCAATCAGAGACTTATTGTGCATACGACGATTAAGGCGTTCAAAATCGCTAGCAAGAGCGAACCAACGGGAGTCGCGATACTGATGCGGGTTAAATAAGCGGATTTCTATATTAGGATGTGCATTGAGGGCTGCCATCACATCGTCGTTTCGCTTTTGCATATCGTCAAGCAACAGTCTTACTCGAACACCACGCTTTGCCGCTTCATACAAGCGCCACGTTATTAGCTGACTCGTTTCGTCACCACGGTAAATATAGTATTGAAGGTCAAGGCTTTTCTGGGCGGACTCGATCAAAGAGGTTCGAGCAAGAAGGGCATCGTGTCCCTGATTTAACGGTGCAAAGCCAGTTATGGACTTGGGGTCTCTCCCGTAAGCTTCAAAGTACTGCGCAAGAACAGAATCCTTTTGATAACCGAGCTGAAAGCTGGTGGACTTTTCACTGGCGTCATTCAACGATACGGATGAGCATGCCGATAAAATAGTGAGCAGCGAGGGGAAGAGCAACTTGGCGAGCGTTTGTAACAAAGCACATTTCCTTGTCTTACAGAGTGTTACCTACTCCAAATTATAGACTTAAGCTGACGCCACATGCACCCAGAACCGTTTGATAACGAGCGATTAATCGATGAATTGCCATAGAGCCTGAACTAAGTTCAACTTTTAAAGCGCAGATAATCATTTATTTTAATTATCATTATGGCCGTATTGGTCATAATCACTAATATCTGGTGATTATGACCAATAGCGCACTGGATAAAATAATGATTTTTATATAACCATATGATTTTTAATAAATAAATGCTTGGCATGTCATTTGCCATTTAGAATAAAAGTTAAGTCAGAGCAACTTGCGCAGTTGGTTAATTTTTTGTTAATTTTATTAACTTTGAATTGGCAATAACTATCTAGTTCGCTGCTTAAAAGACTAGGCAAGCGCCGCTTTGATGTTTATTCAAATTCAATTCTCTCACCACCATGCTTACCGGGAGCAATGGACTGAATAAAAGTGTGGTGTTGAAAACAACAATAAAAAAGGATTTTCGATGTTAGCAAAACCCATATTACGTTGGCTTTTACCCTTCGTCGTCGTTGGAGGCTCTTATGCAGGATATGCTGCAATTGCCGCAACTGCGCCGGAAAAAGAGTCAACCAAAGATGCAATTACAGAACCTACTGTTCAGGCTTCTTCTCTTTTTCCTACTGATCACAAAGTGGTGATTACCAGTCACGGTGAATTAGTCCCTTTTGAAAAAACACACCTTTCCGCGCAAGTTAGTGGTGAAGTTACGAGTTGGCACCCGAATTTTGTGACGGGTGGCATCGTAAAACGAGGAGAGGTTCTTTTCACAATTGAAAGTGACAACTATGAAGCGTCGGTTTTACAAGCTGAAGCCGATTTAGCTAGTGCACTCGCAAACTTGATTGAGGAACAAGCGAAAGCCGAAGTGGCAAAACGTCAGGCAAAGAGACTGAGCGATAAGCAAGTGACGGATCTGTATTTACGCAAGCCTCACGTTTTGAGCGCACAAGCGCAAGTAAAGTCGGCTCAAGCGGCACTCAAACGAGCAAAAAGAGAGTTAGAAAATTGCAAAGTCGTTGCACCTTACGATGCGCTGGTTGTTGAGCGTGATATTGGTGTTGGTCAATTTGTTACATCTGGTTCTCGAGTTGCCACGTTAAACAACATCGAAGTGGCAGAGGTGCACGTACCCATTGCCGGTTTTGATAGTGCATTTTTACCCGAATCCATTGGTGAACTCACTGCGACAGTGACGCAGCAAGGTGTGTTTTCTACCACTAGAGAAGGTCGAGTAGTTCGTGATTTAGGCATGATTGATAGCGCTACCCGAATGATTAACATGGTCATTCAAATCGCGGACCCATACGGTGTCGATAACCAGCAGCCTCCAATCAAATTCGGCTCCTACGTTGAAGTGAGCTTCACTGGTAAGGAACTTAAGCACATCTACCGCTTGCCACAGGAATTAGTTAAAAACCGTACCGTGTGGGTGGTGAATGGCGATAATCAACTTCAACCCAGAACTGTCACGGTTTTGAGAGCAGAAGGTGAGTTTTTGCTGGTGGGCGAAGGCTTAGAGCAAAGTGATAAGTTGGTACTGACCTTGCCCGAGTACCCTCAAAAAGGCATGGCGGTACAAATCGCAAAAAAGAGTGACGACTCCGAAACCGTCGTACAGTAAGTAGGAGTTTGTCATGGAAGATACTAAACAAAAGGGCTTAATTGCCTATTTTGCGAATAACCCCGTCGCTGCCAACCTTTTGATGGTGTTCATCATTATCATGGGTGTGGTGAGTTTTCTCTTTATTCAAAGGCAGATGTTTCCGAATATTGAGGTGAACTACATTGATGTTCGTGCGACTTATCCTGGCGCTTCTCCTCAAGAGATAGAAGAGAGTATTCTCGTTAAGGTCGAGGAATCGATTAAAGACGTCACCGGGATTAAAAAAGCAGTCTCAACGGCCTCTAGAGGTAGCGCGTATGTTTCCATCGAGGTAGACGTTAATGCCGATATCAAGCGTGTCTTAGATGATGTAAACCAACGTATTGATACCTTGTCTAACTTACCAGCGGGTATGGAACCAATCAATGTCTACCAAGTTGAATGGCGCCAAGATGTAATCGAAATGGGGTTAGTTGGGGACCGACCGCTCGAGGAGCTTAAACCGCTTGCTAAGCAAATCGAAGATGAATTACTTCAGTTAGAAAACGTCATGCTGGTGTATCTGAGTGCGCCAGAAGAAGAAATAGCGATTGAAGTTGACCCACTTGTTCTTCGTAAATACGACCTGACGTTGAGCGATATCAGCAGCGCGATCAGCCGTTATTCAGCTAACTTTTCTGCGGGCGAAGTAAAAACAAATTCAGGGATGATTGCAGTAAGGATTGAAAACCAATACTACCGTGGTGATGAGTTTAGAAATATTCCAGTAAAGCTTGGCGCAAATGGAGCAAAGGTTCTGTTGCAAGATATTGCCACGATAAAAGATGGCTTTACGGAAGAAGAGCGCTATTTTGAATACTCAGGGCAAAATGCGATCTACATGTCTGTTGAAGCAACTCGTGACCAGAACATTATCCCTGTTGCACAGTCCGTTCGTAACTATATTGAAGCAAAAAACAAGACATTGCCGCAGGATGTTAAGCTCAAAGTCTTAGTTGATACGACTTATTATTTAAATGGGCGTCTCGACATGATGTTGAAAAACTTGCTGCAAGGCGCTGCATTAGTCGCGATTATGCTGACCATTTTCCTACGTTTCCGCTTGGCTATGTGGGTAATGATCGGCTTACCAGTGTGTTTCCTTGGTGCGGTGATGATGATGCCAGCTTTGGGTATTACAGTGAACATCGTCTCGCTGTTCGCTTTCATCATGGTGCTCGGAATTGTGGTGGATGACGCCATCGTGATGGGAGAGAGCGCTTACAGCGAAATTGAAGAAAAAGGTGGTGGCGTCGAAAACGTGGTTCGTGGTGTAAAACGTGTTGCCACACCAGCCACTTTCGGTGTGTTAACCACAATTGCTGTGTTTGCCCCTTTCTTGTTGTCTAGCGGTATTGATAGTGCCTTCTTTTATGGCATCGCGGGGGTCGTGATTCTTTGTTTGATCTTCAGTTTGATTGAATCGAAGCTGATCCTTCCTGCACACCTTGCGCATACCCATTTTAAACCAGTCAAACCTGGTGGATGGCGAGATCGTTTCAACCAACGTTTCTTCGGCTTTGTAAACGGTCCGTATCGTAACTTTGTAACAACATGCACCCATTGGCGCTGGACAGTGTTTGCGGTGTTCTGTGGTTTACTGCTGATCAGCGCGGCTTTGATCAACGCGAATTATGTTCGGATGATCCCTAACCCTAAAGTGCCGACCGACTATCCTGCGATCACTATTGAAATGAATGATACCGTTTCAAGTGAGCAGACAATCAGTGCACTCAAGACTATTGAACGTGTCATGCAAAAGATCGAATCTGAGACCATTGCAGAACATGGTCAAGGAATGATTCGTGACGTGCTGTCGTACAACAGAAGCCGCACCGAAGGTCGTGTATTAGTACCTTTGGTTGATGAAGAGTTACGCCCGTTCAATACATTTGAACTGGCTCGACGTTGGCGTGAAGCTATGCCTGTTATTCCAGGTATGAAGAGCATCAAAATCCGTGAGCAGAGTGCGGGTGGTGGTGACAGAGATGAGTTTGGCTACTTGTTGTTTGGCTCTAACATCAATGAGCTCAACGAGGCTGGGCGTTACTTGATAGAGCGTTTACAGCAGGAAGAAGGGTTATATGATATTTCATCTTCTATTGATTCTGGAAGCAAAGAAGTACTCTTGTCTCTTGCGCCTGTAGCGTACGATCTCGGTCTGGATCTCACCATGATCGCAGAGCAAGTTGGTGGCAGCTTTTATGGTGGCGAAGCACAGCGCATTATTCGTGATGGTGAAGAAATTAAAGTTATGGTGCGTTACCCGCAACTGACGCGTGAAGCATTTTCATCATTGCGTTACGCCGTGATTACAACACCAGCAGGTAAGAAGGTCATGTTGGGTGATGTGGTGAAGATCAATGAGCAGCCGGGCGTGAGTAGCATTCGACGTGAAGGCGGGTATCAAACCGTTTATGTCTATGGTTCGATAGACGAAGAATTGGTTGAACCTCAAGAAATCGTGAAGGTCATTGACGACAATATCTTACCGGACATGAAGCAAGACTTCCCAACTGTGAAAACAGAATTGGGCGGTGATATTGAAGAGCAGGCTGCGCAGCGTAATGAACAGATTTTGTTCTTTATTGCAGGCATGATCATCGTCTACATCTTGTTAGCTGTACCGTTAAAAAGTTATACCCAACCTTTGATTGTAATGTCCGTCATTCCGTTTAGTCTGACGGGGGCGATTTGGGGCCATTTCTGGCTAGGTTTAGACATCAGTATGATGTCGACATTTGGTTTGATCGCCGCTGCTGGCGTGGTTATCAACGACTCTCTGGTTATGACAGATTACGTAAACCAAGTGAGAGAAAAGGGTATGAACATCAAACAAGCGGTTGTTGAGGCGGGTTGTGCTCGTTTTCGAGCTATCACGCTCACCTCAATAACGACGTTTGCGGGTGTATTGCCGATAATGTTTGAAACGAGTTTGCAGGCGCGTTTTGTCATACCGATGGCTGTCGCTTTGGGCTTTGCGGTGTTGTACGCAACGGTTCTGACTTTAGTGTTGGTGCCTTGTTTGTATTTAATGCTTGAAGATAATAAAAATATTTTCAGATCGATTAAGAGGTTTATCCATCGTTTGATTAATCGTTTCAGAAAGTCGCCAGTGACGTCGAGCGTTGAAGCAAGCGTATCGAGTTAACAAGCTTGATGTTAACGATTAGGAGCAGCCTTCGGGCTGCTTTTTTGTTTCCGCATTTTGATTCAAAGCGATTTTTTAGTGGGCAGTTACGTAATTATCTGATGAGAAAACTGCCTGACAAAGCATTTCTAATATGTATGTTTTTAATGTATTGAATTCGCATGGTTAATTTGACACTTGGTTAGCGAAATTTACCAGACGAAGATAACGCTGAATATGGCTCATGATTTAAGTTATTGAAAAATAACAAAATAAAAGTTGGCATCGTATGTGCAATATATAAATTGTAATTAAAATTAACTGCTAATCCTCAAGGAGCTTATTATGAAAAGCGTATTTCTATCTACTCTAAGTCTTATTGCTGTAATGTCATCACCAAT
>NZ_JADDYG010000129.1:7904-8940 GCF_015163535.1 Vibrio sp. OPT46
AAAACTGCCTGACAAAGCATTTCTAATATGTATGTTTCTAATGTTTTAAATTCGCATGGTTAATTTGACACTTGGTTAGCGAAATTTACCAGACGAAGATAACGTTGAATATGAGGTTTTATTTAAGTTGTTGAAAAATAACAAAATAAAAGTTGGCATCGTATGTGCAATATATGAATTGTAATTAAAATTAACTGCTAATCCTCAAGGAGCTTATTATGAAAAGCGTATTTCTATCTACTCTAAGTCTTATTGCTGTAATGTCATCACCAATCGCTGCTGCTAACACTTTAGACAAAGAGGAGTGGAGCTCAGATTTACGTCAGGACTTTTCTGAGATGAAACATGAAGCTATAGCAGATATTCAGCAAATGAACATGGATGCCATTCACGCACGTGATGAGCGTATCGTGAAAAACATTAAAGATGAGCAAGAACAGTTAGTAAAGGTAACGTGCCACAAAGAGAAAGCAAGCAAGTCATAAACGCCGCTAAAAGAGACTAACAGACGAAAATGAATCCAATACGAGTTCGGTGTTAGTTAGCAGTAAGCACTGACCTTGTTGCTCTACTTGCCAGCCTTTTAAGGCTGGCTTTTTTGTTTCTCATTTCATGGGTGGAGATCAGATCCTCAAGCTTATTATCAATAGTTGGCGTGTTTGATGAGCTATTGCTGGATGGAGCGGATGTAACTTTCAAAAGTGTAGATTTCAGTAAAGTGGAGGTGATGTTAGATATTTAAAATTTAGAAAAGATCCGATCTCCTTTTTGACCTTCATAATACCTTAGTATGTGGCTTACCTTTACTTGAATTAGAACTCATATTGCAGGCTCTCGTTTAAAGGTATTGATGCATATTTGAAGAGTAAGAGATAGACATATGAGTTTTATTAAAATGTGTAAAGATGGTTTTAGAGGAAAGCCGGATTTCTCTGACTTATTACATAATGCGTTCCAGATAGATGACTTAGTGCTGTCATTTGAGTGTCCGAACAACATATATGAAGGACATGTATACCAGGATCTTGTTAATTTA
>NZ_JADDYG010000130.1:0-751 GCF_015163535.1 Vibrio sp. OPT46
ACGCTCAAAACCCAGTCATTGATTTGAAAATAGACTCCAACCATGTATGAAAACTCTCGTATCTACAGACAGCGTTACGGTAGGAATCAGACAATGGTCGATTCCTACAAGTAACTAAAGGCAAGATTATAGGTGGGAAAGCAGCGTGTACCTAGAAAAGCAAGTCGCCAAAAATGCAAACTTAAGTTAAGTGATTCAAGAATGAGACTACTCAAGTGCTGCAAGGATAGAGCAATGTGTGGCGTCATCGTCTGTATGACCACAACAAGCATCATTAATCTTCTTCAAAGCTCGGCGAATTTTCGTCAGCTCGTTAATTTTCCCATCAATCAGCTCTAACTTAGCAGAAGTAATGGCTTTTACCTCTGCACAGCTGTGTTCTGTCGCTTCTAACTTAATTTCTAACAGGTCTTTAATTTCATCCAGACTCAAGCCAAGATCTTTACCTTTGAGGATAAAGTGCACCTGCTTTTGATTCTCTTCATCATACAAGCGGTAGCCTGATTCGCTTCGCCCTGCGGGTTTTATTAGCGCGTTTTTCTCGTAGAAACGCAATGTATCGGCAGTCACACCACAACGTTTTGCCAGTTCACCTATCTGAAACATAACTTTCCCTATTAACTATCTCGTTACTTTTAAAGCTAAAGAACGACTTTTTTGCAATTATTTTTGAGATGCCAAACGATTGCGCGAGCTTTTTTGTAATAAATTGGTTAGAATACGCGCCATCAAATGTGGAGACTGTTTTCTA
>NZ_JADDYG010000131.1:0-403 GCF_015163535.1 Vibrio sp. OPT46
GATGCTAGAAAATATTACCGTATTTCACAAGAATCGCGCATCTTTTTTTGGAAAATATCCTGTGATTTTCAATGTGGAAACTTAGAGTTCACGACAAATATAAATTAATCTTTACGATAAAAAACTCGATTAGGTGCTTTGCCTAATATCGTATTAAATACCGCGCAACGACTTAGTGTCTTAATCTAAACAAACAAGGTATTCAATATGTTTTCAATCGGTGACGTAGTAGTAGCGACTAAAGGTATCGATCTTGGCGAAATGGTTGTTACAGGTTTAAGCAGTGGCGGTTTTTACACACATGTAAAAGCAGGCGAAAAAACACTAACTTACCCAGCTAAAGATCTTAAGAAAGCATAATTAAATTTGCTCATTCTTATTTTTAACTGGCTTAAAGTTCGTA
>NZ_JADDYG010000132.1:0-5090 GCF_015163535.1 Vibrio sp. OPT46
AACTACAGTGAGTTTAAAAGCGAGGGAGTAATCGCGCTGAGTTCTTTTAGTTGTTGATTTCATAACACTCTCCAATTTTGGGGGTGGAAAGTGTCAACTTTATTTAGGACGGCACAGAGCTAACAAAAAAAGCGAGTCCGTGGGTTTGCTTTTTTGATCTTAGGGTTTGATGCTTATGGGGTAGCTCTGATTCAGACTCAAAATCTGAACCACTACACTCGGTGTTTCTGGTTGCGTCTTTCCAGTATATGGACTCCTTAAGTGTGCTGCGGAGTTAGTGTGTAAACTGAACCAAAAAAGTGACAATGAGATAGTTTATTGTGAGCCTACAGTGATGACGCCAACTTCTAGAGCATTTTTTGCTCGATTACTATGTCCGGCAAAGGTTTGACATTCGTTAGTTTGTTGGATTTTCCCTAATAAAGTTCATGTGGCCAGTGTTGGACTTATGCGTCTAAAGGTAACTTCTATGCGGAAGAAACTTATTCGATTTGAGGGGGCTATCCATGGGATTGCGATTCGAGCCCCATGGGAGGCGTTCGAAGTTTTAGGGAAAGTAGCCTATGAGAATGGAGTGTACAGCGAGAATCGAACCTACATCATCATCAGCTTGGAAGGGAGCGCAGTTCGGGTTTTGTAAGAGCTATTTCCCATTAAATCTATTTAATGTCAATTGTTTAAGTTACTTTTCCAACAGAAATCCAAAAACAGTTGAAACTGTAAACCTACATTTTGGCTCCTAATCACGAATTTGAAAATAGTGAAAAATTCATTATTTTCAAATTCGTTTTGATAAATCGCGACCCGATTTGGTTAGAAAGTTTCATCTAAAAAGTGCTTAATAAGAATCCCATTTAGCGGCGTTATGTCAATGTCACCAGTTAACTTATGAGCTGATGAGTTCACCTCTAACTAAGCACTCACGTTACTATGCCATTGCAATGGTTAGGTTAACTTAGCAACGATATCGCTTGTTTAGATACTCTGACTAGTCGTCCAATGGTTCTTTCGAAAACCCATCTAATGAATCGGGCGGATAGATCCTCAATGATGGTCCCATAGTGACCGGCAAAAACAAGCATATGGCCTAATAAGCCTTTTAGTTGCTCTTCATTGCGCTTAGATGATTTAGCAACGGCTTCTAGCTTTCTTGAAAGCCAATCATAAAAGGTCAAGCCAGCAATCACGCCTGCTTGAATCGTTACCGTTGACAAAAGAGCCACATCTTTCAAATAGGTGATAAGTGCGCCCTGTATTCTATCTGCCCAATACTCCGAAAAAGAAGCTTGATTTCGTTGCTCATACTTTAGACGGATAGGGGTAAATAAGTGGTCATTCGATTTCCTCTTCAACGCTCCCCAAGAATCCGAGGAAGCAGTGTTTAAGTAACCCGGATTTTTGTTTCTTGCCATCAAATGGGCTGATATGCTTAATCCAGTGCCAGAGTCCAAGCGGTACTCGCCTGTTGAGATTGGAGCATGAATAAATGGCCAAAGCGGTATTTTTGGTACAGGATCAGCACCATGCGTACATCGATAAACACCATCGTTTAGCTTTTCCGATGAGCGTGCGTATGCTTCCAGACCAACTCTAGGAGCGCCAAAGGTGTATAAGGTGGTTCTGACCTTCATCTCACTACGCACCCAATCAGCGCAAAGTGATGCGAGCGCTCCACCTAAGCTGTGCCCAACGCAATGTATACGTTTTGGTTTAGGATTCATCTGCATAATATACTGCTTCAACTTGGGGCTAAGACTTTGAAAACAATTGTTGAAACCAGCATGAGCGGGCGAACCGTTTGGTGATCCTTTCACCCCTATATTCGCATTTGTGATCCAATCATTAGCATTTTGTGTTCCTCGAATTGAAATGACAATTTCATTCTCAAATGTAGAACCTTTACCAGTGCCAACCACTGCAAACGCCTCTGAAGTTCTCATCAAGCCAGGGATAACTTTACGCAATACCGGTACATTGGATAAACCCGCTACACCGCCTGTAAAACCATCAAATACATCATTTTCAGAAAAAGAAAAGTGATTTGAAAAACTGTTTTTGCCCGGCATGATAAAACGGCCATTATTTTCATAAGCTTTGTAAGGAATATCCGCTATTTCTGAAGCCATTTTTGGTGTTAACTTTGCCATTACGTGTCCTTATTTAGTAATATTTTTTCAGAAAATCCTTTCAAATCACACCTACTAATAATTTCAAGATCGAGGCCATTCTCAACAAATTTATTTTTAAAAAAGTAACGATATTCGTCCGAATTAATCTCACAACTTAAATCAAGAAGATTATCTGAAATAAATCCATAGGGTTTCACGTCAGAAAAGCGAGCCTCTAGTAAGTAGTATTTTTTGCCATCTACAAAAATGTAAATACCAATGTAGCTAGAGGATTCATGAAGGGCAGGTTCTTTAAACGTCTGATAGTGGTATGTAGGTTCGAAATGAAAATAACCATTTTCTGACGTAATTGTCTCGGTGATATAACGGTTTTTAGAAAAAGCTGTGTGTAGATAAACTACCTCGCTAGTAAACGCTTTCCCGTCTAAGTATAAGCGACCAGTGATCTCTGAGCTAAGTATGTATTGAAACTTTTTTGATTTGAAGAAATTAAACATATCTGCGTTACAACCTGTTGAGAGCAATAATATTGTGGCACTCATAAGGGAAACCAGTATTTTAGTCATTTGTTTACCAATATTGTACATAGGTCAACCCATATCCACGCGTGAGACGATACTATGTCCTAATGCTCTCAAGTGCTAGCCTAGGACCGCCCCAATTCTCACAAATAAGTCATGTCAAAGCTTATATCTAGGCATACTTTAAAAAATAATGTAAATGACATGTCTATTACTTTCATGGGTTAAACATAAGTAGACTCCCTCTGGCAAAAAATACCGAGCTATTCGTTAAAGTACTTATCCACGTCCATTTCGTAAGCTTGCATACTCATTGTCTCATTCTGAATTCTTATCATGAAGATCAGTTAACAATAGCCACCGCGCAGATGGTTGTTTTTTATAACCGATAAAACATGGCGCCATCTCAACTTTTTCAGCACCATTGCTATATCACAGCGAAAATACCTCGAGTTCACTATAAAGCTCATCGATGTGCCTGGGCAGGTTGGAGTGGTGTCAAAGATGAGCTTCCGAAAGCGAATGTTACTCTCGACTGGTTCCATGTAGTGCATTTATTTACACGAGCTGTTGATGACGCTCGAAAACAATGGCACGCAAAAAGCTCTTCGTTGGGTGGTGTTAAAGGATGTTGAGAGTCCGATGACAGATAAGCAAGCACAAGCTTTAGTTGACTAGAGCCAGTAAGAAAAGTCCTAACAACCTTAGAAAAGCACCCAGAGAGAATACTTCCACGTTGGAGCTCGACCTATGCTAATACTGAGAATTTTGACTGACCGAGGCACTGAATACTGTGGCCGTGTTGAACAGCATGATTACCAACTCTACCTAGCTATCAATGATATCGACCAACTCGAACAAACTGATTTGGGCTTTATCCTTCACCTTGGTAAACAACGCCAATACATCAGCAAATCTTGCTTAAACGAAGAAGTGATCGCGTTTATGGTAGAGCGGCACGCGGCATCAAAAGCGAGCTAACCAACTCACATCAAGCTGGAATGAGCGCTCGAAAAAGTAGGTGATATATGATCGAACATTGTAACAAGTATATGGTCGATTCTGAATCAATGGGGTTTGATGTAGAAAGCTAATAAGGTTTAGAGGTTTCTCTTTCGGACATACTGCTTCGGTGTCATGCGCGCAATCTGCTTACACTCTCTAGTCATGTGTGCTTGATCGGAAAAACCTTGCTCCAGCGCCAACTCCGATAAAGTAAGATCGGGTTGCGCTCGGAGTTGCTCTAAAGTGTGCTTCACTCGTTTAATGCGTTGGTAATGTTTAGGAGTAATCCCCAACCATTTCTGAAAATTGCGCTCTCTCTGGCGCTGACTGATGGTCCCTGTAGGTTGGTCAATAATGTGGCCGACATACTGCGGTTCATATTCCTCAATCAGTGTTTGAACCCAGCGATATAACGTAGAAATCCTTGCATATGGCGAACGCGCTGTTTGCAGAGACTCAAATGTTGCTAGCGCAGAAGAAGCCAAAGGGTGGTCGTCTTGAATCCGCAATAGCTGTTCTAGACGTTTACCAAATAGTTGATAACCAACAGCAGGATGAAAGCGTACGCCAGTCATCACCGCGCCTGGCGGTAGGCAGACCTGATGTGCCAGAATGCTTATAGGCAGTAGGACAACCCCTGGCGTTTGCCACTCACCATCCATTTGTACTTCATTCTGTAAAATGAATACCACACCTGTACCAGCATCACTGAGTAATTGTTTACGTACGGTTTGCGTCGTATCAGGTTTGACGGATGCTGACCAAATGGCTTGAACATAGCCAGCTAAAGCCTTTTGAGGTTTTAAAATATCAAATTCTAAGTTCAAATGAATCATCCTATTTAACCTCAACTTAAATGAGAAAGTGATACACATGTACTTTTCATCCTATTAAGTTGAGGTATAAGCAGCGGCTTACAAGTAAGAACCGTCAAATAGAATTATCGAGGTTTATAGACTCCAACCTTTGGCTTAAATGCCTTAACTATTCGGTTCCAACTATTGATCGCGTTGATCGCAATTGTTAGGTTGACCATAGCTTCTTCTCCAAAGGTATTCAAGGTCAGCTGATAGGTATCATCATCTACTGGTAGGCCAGCAGTTAGTAGTTCAGCCCAGCCTAGTGCAACGTGTTCTGCATCGCTGTAGAATGGCATATCTTTCCATGCACTAAGCCCCCATATGCGTTCCGGCTTTTCACCTAACTGAAGCGCATCTTTACTATGCATGTCGATACAAAATGCACATTGATTGATTTGCGATATGCGTAACTTAACCAGTTCCCATATGATCATGTTCATGGTTTCTGATTGGCTAAATTGTTCATGGAAGTAAGCTTCCTGAGCGTATAGGATTTCTATTGCTTTTGGCGCTACTTCAATATAGTTGAGTCGTTTCTTCATGGTCATTCTCCTCTGTTTTTTACATAGTAAAAA
>NZ_JADDYG010000132.1:5100-7519 GCF_015163535.1 Vibrio sp. OPT46
GCATTGATTGATTTGCGATATGCGTAACTTAACCAGTTCCCATATGATCATGTTCATGGTTTCTGATTGGCTAAATTGTTCATGGAAGTAAGCCTCCTGAGCGTATAGGATTTCTATTGCTTTTGGCGCTACTTCAATATAGTTGAGTCGTTTCTTCATGGTCATTCTCCTCTGTTTTTTACATAGTAAAAAACGCTCTTAGCAAAAGATTGAAGATTTTCGACATGTACTCAATAAAGTTAGATAAAAGAGTGAACGACGAAAGCGAAAAGTGTACCTATTGGAAACCAAGAAAACTTATGCCAATTAACAAAGTATTGCTCTAAATAATGGACTTAAGGTTGGCGTCTATTTTTACTCCACCACCTTCCGTAAACGAGCAAAAGGTGCTGAGTTACCTATATACACACCAGCCGCAACGATAAAGACGCCTAAAACATTTTCCCATTGAGCCTGCTCACCAGAAATGAACGAAATCAGTAGAGTGAATACCGGCATAATATTAAATAATGGAGACATCTTATCTGGACCAAGAACGATAGCGCCTTTCATCCAAAAGTAATAAGCAATCAAAGTTCCAAACAGGCTCATGTAAGCTATTAATGCTAGGTCTTTAAATGTTATGGCATTTAAGCTACGGCTAAAGTCGCCGTGGTACATCGCTATAGCGACCATTTGAATGGCACCAATACTTAACACCCAACGTAACTGCTGAGTTACTGGGATATGAGATGTTAAACGCTTCGCTAGAATTGTGTATAAACACCCACTAATTAAAGCAAATAACATGTATAGATCACCAATATTACTATTGCTGCTAATAGAATGAATATTTCCCCCTGTAATGACGATTACCACTCCACAAAAACTGATTAGTGCACCTAAAATAGTTTTAACCGAAATGGAAGTCTTGAGAATAAAGCCCGACAACAAGATAGTGACAAGTGGTAGGTTTGCCTGAACAACCGCTGCGTTAACTGGGGTAGTAAATCTCATTGCAGAGAAAATAGAGAAGTTTTGGATAGTTACACCCACGGTTGCTATAACAAACAACGACAACATACTTTTTCGTGTGAGTTTGGCTCCATATGGAGAGCGTTTAGTACCTCTTATCATTAAGAGTATTAAAGCTGCAACGGAAAATCGTAACGTCGCTGAATCCAAAGGAGAGACATCGCTATTAATAGCCTTTATTACGTTAAAGTTACTAGACCAAAAAAAGATAGCGACAACAACACCGCACCAAATTGATAAATGCTTAGACATAGATCTTCCTGATAAAAATTAACTTGACGCGATAATGCTATATATTTCATATTTGATTTTTAATAGCCAAATTTAAGAGGGTTAATCCCAAATATGGAACGTCACTCTTTGGATGACCTTTTGTTATTCGTTTCTGTTGCTCGCTATCAAAGCCTAACACAAGCATCTGAGCGTCTTAATGTCCCGTTAGCCACGCTAAGCCGGAAGTTAAAAAGGCTGGAAATAAACTTAAATTGCAGACTATTTAACCGCAGTGCACACCACTTTGCGTTAACAACTGATGGCGAAAAATATTATCAACTCTGTGAGCCGTTACTTCTTAGCTTAAATAATGTGACATCGAGAATTGCGACTGAGCGTCAGTCTTTAAGCGGAACGATCAAAATATCAGCGCCAATTAACATGACACAGATGTGGTTAAAGCGGTGCGTTTATGAATTTGCAGAGCAACATCCGAAGATATGTATCGATTTAGATGTACAGAATGAAAAAATCAATCTTGTATCTAACCGTGTCGATGTTAGTTTTCGTCTTGGTGATCTTATTGAACAAGACTGGATTGCTCAGAAATTATGGTCGATTCCATTTGCGCTTTGTGCATCACGAAGCTATTTAGAACAACACCAACCGATTACCCATCCAGAACAACTTGTTCATCATCGCCTAATTACGGTAAACAACGACAGCCAATGGAAATTAGTTAATCAAATCACCAATGAAACATTTGATCATCCGCTAAAGTTTCAATTCACTTCAAATGATGTACTGCTAGTTAGAGACGCCGTCATCCATGGTTTAGGAATTGCGTGGATTCCAACCTATTACTTTCATGAGCTAAATCATGATCAACATAACCTGCTGCCTTTGTTGCCAGAATGGCAATGCTCGGGTAAAGAAGTATTCATTATGTATCGAGACCGCGATAAAAGGCCTGCAAGAGTTGATGCATTTATTGAACATGTCTTAAATTGGAAAAATCGCATTCAAATGTTTGCTTGAAAGAGGTTTATCACATTGTGCTGTGCCGGTAACCTCAATTGAAGCTTCATGACTCTGCTTCAATTGAGTTCATTTATTTAACCTCTAAAAGAATCATGAATACATAGGCAGTTAATGGGATTCGAGTTTACAAGTGATTCGGTCAGCTAAAACT
>NZ_JADDYG010000133.1:0-11005 GCF_015163535.1 Vibrio sp. OPT46
TTCAATTTAAGATTTTGTCGGCTCAATGAATACTGAACATTACATAAGTAATGTTTGAATTGACTGTGCTGAATCTTTCGATTCAATGGTCACTTCGTTTCATTGAAACCTAATTTGATACCGAAGTATCGAATTGGATTATCATCAACGAGTGCCCACACAGATTGATAGGTCTATATTGTTAAAGAGCTTGCTTTGCGAGAAGTTTTTCTCTCAAAGCGGAGGTGCATTCTAACGAGATAATTGAGAGTGTCAAACACTTTTTTCAATTTTATTTTTCGTAGAAGCTTT
Organism: Vibrio sp. OPT46; assembly: GCF_015163535.1. NCBI lineage: Bacteria > Pseudomonadati > Pseudomonadota > Gammaproteobacteria > Vibrionales > Vibrionaceae > Vibrio > Vibrio sp. OPT46. The sequence continues at coordinate 292 of NZ_JADDYG010000133.1, forward strand.
CACCTCTCCGACCCTGCTGAAGCCTTATCGCGTCTGCCGTGTCGGTGGATGCGCATTATAGGGAACTCAGATCCGTTCGCAACCCTTTTTTGAAAAAAAATGGAAAAAAATGACTGTTCGATGACTATTTCATCAAAAAAGCAAAAAAGAGGGTAAAAAACCCTCTTTTTCTGCCTTAAAAGCCGTATTTAAATGAATGCGTACGCGTCTGCGAACATACGTTCGCTCTTCGCTTTCTTGTTCTGAGTGAACTGTTCACGTGCTGCGCCAGCCATTTCAAAACGACCTGCAATATAGATATCGTAGTTTTCTAAGCTTTCGAAATCTTCAGCTACAGCTTGTAGCACGTTACCAACTTTACCTTGCCAGTCTGCAGGAGCTTCTTCTACTACTGGCACAAAGTGAACATTGGCAAACTTGTCGGCAATCTCGACCAGTTCGTCTTTAGCATAAAGCTGGCAGTTATCGCGCGCCCCCCAATATAAATAGATAGGATTGGTTTTATTCTGCGCTACGCAGTGATCCAGAATCGAGCGAACGTAACTGAAGCCTGTACCACCAGCAATTAATAATAATGGGCGTTCGCTTTCTTCTTGAACCCAAGCATCGCCATGTGGCGCATCAATTTCAATCTGACCATCAGTTTCAAGCGCCGCTTGCATTGCTTCGACAACTTCTTGTGCATAAGCGTTGTGTTCCGCCGCACCGATGTGCAGTTCAAGTTCACCTTCATGACGACAAGGGCTGCTTGCGATAGAGAAAGGACGTTTGTCTTTTTCACCCATCACCACCATTAGGTACTGACCCGCTTTAAAAGGCACTGGTGATTCTGGATGAAGAAGGATTTGGTAAGTATTACAAGCTAACGGCTGAATAGACTTTACTTTACATTGGATGGTCATGGTGTTCCTCTCGCTTACTCGTCAAAAGTAAGCACTAAATTACTTTCTGTATAGGCTTGGCAAGGGAATATCCAACCTTGCTGTTGCTCTTTTTCGGTTAGCATAGGTTCGAGGTGATAGCTCACCTCGCCCGTTAGCTTTTTACACATGCACATGGCGCAAGCGCCAACTTGGCAACGGTGTGGGAAGCGAATATTGTTGTTGAGCGCAGCTTCCAACACCGTCTCCCCTTCTTTTACTTGGAATGTAACGTCCATTGGTAGAAGGTGGACTTGATGACTCATAGAATACCTAACTGGTCCCAAATCTCATCGACTTTAGCCACAAGTTTAGGATCTTTTTTGATAGGCGTACCCCACTCGCGCGTGACTTCAGATTCGAACTTGTTGGTCGCATCCAGTCCTAATTGGGATGAACTCTCAGTCTTACCAAGCACTTGAATCGTGTCTCTATCTGGGTCCATTCGAGTTGTCACCGCCCAAATGATGTCATTCCAATCTCGTGCATTAACGTCATCGTCGCACAAAATGATGAATTTGTTATCCGTGTACTGAGCAAAGAAGCCCCATAGATGTTCCATCAATTCTTGGGATTGACCAGCTTGGTCTTTCTTCATAGTCACGACAGCAAATTGGTTGTTTGCTGTAACTGGAAGATAGACGTCAACAATCTCAGGGCGTTGCTGTTTCAACTCATTCAGTTCTGCTTCGGTAATCGCTTTGCTGTCTCGCTCAGTGACCTCGGTTCGCGTCGCCAGCTCGGCATCCCATTTAATGGTCGCATCCAAGCCCATTTTGGAGCCAAGCCCAACCACTGGTGAAGCAAAGTCGAGCGAGTCGATTGGCGTGTTATCTATCATCAAGGTATCACGTACAGGATCCATATGCTCTGACATGGCTTTCACGACATCATTCCAATCTCGTGCGTTTACCGATTCATCGCACACAATAACAAACTTGGTATACATAAATTGACGTAAGAAAGACCACACGCCCATCATTACGCGCTTGGCATGTCCTGGGTACTGCTTCTTCATGGTGACGACGGCCATTCGGTACGAACAACCTTCTGGCGGAAGATAGAAGTCTTCAATCTCTGGGAATTGCTTTTGCAGAATAGGCACAAACACTTCGTTTAATGCCACACCCAATACAGCTGGTTCATCTGGCGGACGACCTGTGTAGGTGCTGTGATAAATAGGGTCTTTACGCATAGTAATGTGCGTAATAGTAAATACGTGGTGCTTTTCTTTTTCGTTATAGTAGCCAGTGTGGTCACCGTAAGGACCTTCATCAGCAAACTCGTTCGGGTCGATATAGCCTTCCATCACGATTTCCGCGCTCGCTGGCACTTCCAAATCGTTGCTGACTGACTTCACGACTTCCGTTTTGCTTCCACGTAGCAAACCTGCAAATGCGTATTCCGATAGCGTATCTGGCACTGGTGTTACTGCACCAAGAATGGTTGCTGGGTCTGCACCAAACGCGACCGAAACTGGGAAAGGTTTACCTGGGTTGGTTTCCATCCAATCGCGCAGATCAAGCGCACCACCACGATGGGCTAACCAACGCATGATGATTTTGTTCTTGGCAATTTTCTGCTGACGGTAAATGCCTAGGTTCTGACGTTTCTTACTTGGACCTTTGGTTACGGTTAAGCCCCAAGTAAGCAGCGGCGCTACATCTTCTGCCCAGCAGCTCATTACCGGAATTTTATCCAAGTCGACTTCATCACCTTGCCAAACAATGTCTTGGCATGGTGCTTTACGTAAACGCTTAGCCGGCATGTTCAATACTTGTTTGAACACAGGCAGTTTTTCTAAAGCGTCTTTGAAGCCTTTTGGTGGCTCAGGTTCTTTTAAATAAGCCAGCAGCTTACCGACTTCTCTTAATTCTTTAACATCTTCACGTCCCATACCGATTGCGACACGCTCTGGTGTACCAAACAGGTTAGTCAAAACAGGTACGTCGTAGCCGATTGGGTTCTCAAACAACAGCGCAGGTCCACCAGCACGCAAGGTGCGGTCGCTGATTTCTGTCATTTCATAAGCGGGATCGACAGGGTGAGTGATGCGTTTAAGTCGACCTTTCTGTTCTAGGTGGTCGATAAATTCGCGTAAATCCTTAAAACTCATAGGCCTTCATGCTGGCTGATTAAACTGTCCGCAGTATAACAAATAGGAGGACGCTAAGATCCTCCTATTTTGTGTGGGTATGTGAGCAAGATTACTTTAATACTTGTTCAATCTGCCGAGTCTTTATCTGATGGTTCGAAGATACTAACTCTTCCAACCAGGTTTGATGCCCTTGTTGAGCAAGCTCTCGAGCAACCATGGTTGCTTCTTCTGATAACGCCATTTTTCTAACTAGAAACTGCTTTACTTGCGGAGATAGAGGGTTAGATTTTGTAAGTAGACTAATAGCTTCTGGCTTGAGTGATGGGTTAACTGTGGCATTCATCAATTGCTGAATGGAAAAAACGTCTCCAACCGCAGCTAAACGCTCAAGTTCGGACTGGCTGTTGTAATCAGCTTTCATCCGCCAGAGTAAGTTGTACACTTCCTCATCCTGACTAACTTGTGCCAACCTGACTATCACGGCCGTCGATGGTAACCAACTGGTCACATTTGCTTTGGTTAACTGGGCCGTTAATGCAGCAAGCGCATTGGGTGATAAGCTGTCTAACTCTCGAATCAAAAGCGCTTCACGTGCTTGAGCTTGTTGAGATGGCCCTGTAAGCCATTGCTTTAAGTTAAGCTCTCTTCGTTCAGCTTGTAAGACAAAGTCCAAGGTACTTTGGTCTTGTTTCCAACGCTTAATCAAGCGACTCGCAATAACGGGAAAGTTAAAAGCGGGTACACTAAATTCATACCCATCACCTCGCTCTAACACTTGATAAGTCGGGGTCATACGGATCTGGGACTCAACAAACAGAGCCATTCGAGGCGTGAGAATCACATCTTGCTTTTCAAGCTTTTCCAATAATTGAAAGCGCACCACCTCTTGTTGAGGCAAAGCAAGTCTATCAAGGGCGAATTTAAGCGAGTCGACTTCATCTCTGACAGCGTAATCAAGCAGTTCAGAGACTTTAGTCTGTATTTGAGTATCCTGAAGCCACTGCTCTACTACAGACTCATGCATTTCCTTGGCAGATAATGTCGCAGGTAGAGTGATAAGTGACAAGCTCAGGAGTAATGACGACAACATTCCTTGTTGCATGTTAACCTCCCGATAACATTTCCTTCATTCTGATACTTCTATCGGGAGAAAGCAATAAAAAAGCCACCGATATACGGTGGCTTTTCGCAGAATGACTTATTTGAGACTATTGACGACGCATCGCATCGAAGAACTCATCGTTGGTCTTCGTCATCGCTAGCTTATCGATTAGGAATTCCATTGCGTCGATTTCGCCCATTGGGTGAACGATCTTACGCAGAATCCACATCTTCTGTAGTTCGTCAGTCTTCGTCAGTAGCTCTTCACGACGTGTACCTGAGCGGTTAAAGTCAATCGCAGGGAATACACGCTTCTCAGCAATCTTACGGTTCAAGTGCAGTTCCATGTTACCTGTACCCTTGAACTCTTCGTAGATAACTTCATCCATTTTAGAACCAGTATCTACTAGTGCCGTTGCGATGATAGTTAGGCTGCCGCCTTCTTCTACGTTACGTGCAGCACCGAAGAAACGCTTAGGACGATGTAATGCGTTTGCATCCACACCACCTGTTAGTACTTTACCTGATGAAGGCACTACGGTGTTGTAAGCACGAGCTAGGCGAGTGATAGAGTCAAGCAAGATAACCACGTCTTTCTTATGTTCAACAAGACGTTTTGCCTTCTCGATTACCATTTCCGCTACTTGTACGTGACGAGATGCTGGCTCATCGAAAGTCGACGCAACCACTTCACCTTTAACTAGGCGCTGCATCTCAGTTACTTCTTCTGGACGTTCGTCGATAAGAAGAACCATCAACTCACACTCTGGGTGGTTGTACGCGATGCTTTGCGCGATGTTTTGCAGAAGCATTGTTTTACCCGCTTTAGGCGGAGCAACAATCAGACCACGTTGACCTTTACCGATTGGCGATGCCAAGTCTAAAACACGTGCTGTAATGTCTTCTGTTGAACCGTTACCACGCTCCATCACCATGCGCTCATTCGCATGTAGAGGGGTAAGGTTTTCAAATAGGATCTTGTTACGGGCGTTGTCTGGTTTATCGTCGTTAACGGTATTGACTTTTAGAAGGGCAAAATAACGTTCACCGTCTTTTGGTGGACGAATTTTACCAGCGATAGAGTCACCAGTACGTAGGTTAAAGCGACGAATCTGACTTGGTGATACGTAGATATCGTCCGGACCCGCAAGGTATGAACTATCTGCACTGCGTAGGAAACCAAAGCCGTCTTGCAGAATTTCCAGAACCCCATCGCCAAAGATGTCTTCGCCGCCTTTCGCGTGCGCTTTTAAAATCGCGAAGATGATGTCTTGTTTTCTTAAGCGAGCTAGGTTCTCTAATCCTAAGCTTTCGCCCAGTTTTACAAGGTCAGACACAGGTCTGTTCTTCAGTTCGGTAAGGTTCATGGTGGTGGATTCTTGTTTAGTCAAAATAAGATCTGTTTTCTAGTTAAGATGGATTTGGTCTCAGGATCGACCAAGAAGAGAAATTTGTTCAATTAACGCGCGATAAGTTAGCACTAATTAGTATTCTAGTCCAGAGTTAGAAAAACAAAACCGTGCATTGTAACTTTGCACGGTTTTATCTGTAATCACTTGGTGATTATAAGTTTGCGTCTAGGAACTCTTTCAGTTGAGTTTTAGACAGAGCACCTACTTTCGTTGCCGCTACGTTACCATCTTTAAATAGTAATAGCGTTGGAATGCCGCGAATACCAAACTTAGGTGGTGTACCTGCGTTATGGTCGATGTTTAGTTTACCGATAGTGAGTTTGCCTTCGTACTCGTCTGCGATTTCGTCCAAAATAGGAGCGATCATTTTACAAGGACCACACCATTCTGCCCAAAAATCCACTAGAACCGGGCCTGCAGCGTTGATTACATCGTTTTCAAAACCGTCATCAGTTAGCTGCAAAATCTTATCACTCATCTTCCACTCCAATGTGTTTTTCGAAACTGGTTGGATGATAACCAGTAATTAGATGCCCTATTGGAATGTATTTACTTTCGTATTGCAAGCTTTAGCTGATATTCTATAGCCATGAAAAAGACGCATATCACAGAGCAAAAGTTCGCCGATTTGGGCTTAAAGCCCCAAGTTATTGAAGGATTGGACAAAAAAGGGTTCGAATTTTGTACCCCTATCCAAGCCTTGGCGTTGCCGGTCCTGCTCACCGGCCAAGACATCGCAGGCCAGGCCCAAACGGGTACTGGTAAAACGCTCGCGTTTCTTACTGCTACGTTCAACCACCTTCTGACGACTCCGGAACATGAAGGTCGTAAGCCTACACAGCCACGCGCAATTATTATGGCGCCTACACGTGAGCTCGCTATTCAGATTTACAATGATGCAGAATCATTAACTGAAAGCACAGGTCTAAAAACCGCTCTAGCTTACGGTGGTGAAAGCTACGACAAGCAACTTGCGAAACTGCAAGACGGCGTAGATATTCTGATCGGAACAACAGGCCGTATCATCGATTTCTACAAACAGCGCGTATTTAACCTCAACAACATTCAAGCTGTTGTTCTGGACGAAGCCGACCGCATGTTCGATCTTGGCTTTATTAAAGACATTCGCTTCTTGTTCCGTCGTATGCCTGAGCCAAAAGAGCGTTTGAACATGCTGTTCTCAGCTACGCTTTCTTACCGCGTTCAAGAACTGGCATTCGAACACATGAATACTCCTGAGCATGTCGTTGTCGAACCAGAACAAAAAACTGGCCACCGTATCCAGGAAGAGCTTTTCTATCCTTCGAATGAAGACAAAATGGCGCTGCTTCAAACACTAATTGAAGAAGAGTGGCCAGATCGCGCTATCATTTTTGCCAATACCAAGCATAAGTGTGAATCGGTTTGGGGTCATTTGGCTGCCGATGGACACCGTGTAGGCCTTCTTACTGGCGATGTACCGCAGAAGAAGCGTGAGAAGATTCTTGAGCAATTCACCAAAGGTGATGTCGACATCTTAGTTGCAACTGACGTTGCAGCGCGTGGTTTGCATATTCCTCAGGTAACGCACGTTTTCAACTACGACCTTCCTGACGACTGTGAAGATTATGTTCACCGTATTGGCCGTACTGGTCGCGCTGGTGCGAGCGGTCATTCGATCAGTTTTGCTTGTGAAGAGTACGCGGTTAACCTACCAGCAATCGAAGAATACATTGAGCATACAATCCCAGTTTCAGAGTACGATTCGTCGGCACTGATTCAAGATCTACCGGCTCCGATTCGTATGCGTGCACCACGCAACCAACAGCGCCGCACGAATACTGGCGGTACCCGCTCTGGTTCTGGTAACCGTAAGCCGCAGGGACGTCGTCCACGCCAACCGCGTCAATCGGCACCAAAACAATCGTAATAGGAAACTGAGTTCGTTTTATGAGTCAAGCAGGATCATCACCGCTATATGCCGCCATCGACCTCGGGTCGAACAGTTTTCACATGCTCGTTGTGCGTCACATCGATGGCAGCGTTCAAACAATGGCTAAAATTAAGCGCAAAGTTCGTCTAGCAGCGGGCTTAGATGAACATAATTCTCTTAGTATGGAAGCTATGCAGCGAGGATGGGACTGCTTAAGTCTATTTGCGGAACGCTTGCAGGACATTCCTAAACAAAACATTCGCATCGTCGGTACTGCAACATTACGTACCGCGACCAATGTAGATGTGTTTTTAGAAAAGGCTAACCAAATTCTAGGCCAGCCTATCGAAGTGATTACTGGTGAAGAAGAAGCAGCCACTATCTATAAAGGTGTCGCTCACACCTCTGGCGGTAGTGGTCGTCGCCTTGTAGTCGATATCGGTGGAGCAAGTACCGAACTGATTATCGGTGAAGGTTTCGAAGCCAAAGCACTGACCAGCTTAAAAATGGGCTGCGTGACTTGGCTTGAAAACTTCTTTAAAGATCGTCAATTGAATGCTCGTAACTTTGACGCGGCAATTGAAGGAGCGAAACAGACCATTCAGCCGATTTTAGAACGTTATACAGAAATTGGTTGGGATGTGTGTGTTGGTGCATCAGGCACTGTTCAGGCATTGCAAGAGATAATGCTGGCGCAAGGCATGGACGAAGTAATCACTCACTCCAAACTCAAGCGTCTACAGAAGCAAGCCATGTTGGCCGACCATTTAGAAGAGCTCGATATTGAAGGCTTAACACTTGAGCGGGCATTAGTGTTCCCTAGTGGCCTCTCTATTTTGATTGCCGTTTTTGAATTGCTTGAAATCGATGCTATGACACTCGCTGGCGGCGCACTACGCGAGGGCTTAGTGTATGAGATGGTTGAAGAGCTTCGCCAAGAAGACATTCGTGCCCGCACTATCGCTAGCGTACAAAATCGCTATCAGCTCGATCACCAATACGGCGAACAAGTCGCTACTCTGGCACACACGCTTTTACAGCAAGCTGGGGGCGATGAGTGGATTACAGAGCCTCAGGGCAAGATATTACTCGAGACCGCCGCAAAACTGCATGAAATTGGTTTAACTATCGATTTCAAAAAAGGCGGAGAGCATAGTGCTTACTTGCTGCAGAATTTGGATCTGCCTGGTTACACGCGCGCGCAGAAGTTCTTTATTGGTGAAGTGGCTCGTCGCTATCGCGAACAGCTCACTTCTTTACCTGAGCAGCATGCATTATCAGGCTCAAGTGCCAAACGAGTATTGAGACTGTTGCGTCTTGCGGTTCTACTCAGCCATCGTCGCAATCCTGATCTAGAGCCAAATGTGACTCTAACGGTTGAAGGCGACAATCTAACGTTACACATTGATGCGCAATGGCTAGAGAAAAACCCACTGACTGCGGCTGAGTTGGAAATTGAATCCAACCGTCAGACAGACATCGGCTGGCCATTAAATATCGTAGCAAAATAAGCGAATATCACTGCCTTACAATACTAAAGCCCAGGCGTTCGCTTGGGTTTTTTTGCTTCTACTTCCCCTACAAAACGTGCTGCCCAGCAAAAATCTCAGCTTCTCCGCTCTACATCGAAAAACAGCCATGCTTTATTGATAAGCACGATTTAGCCAACCAAGATGCACCATAATGAAAACCGTTTTAATGACTGGCTTAACTGGCACCCTCGCCCCTAAAGTTGCTCATCAGTTCCACCTCCGTGGCTGGAACGTATTGGAATGGAATCACCACCAAATCCCACCAGATGATCCACAGCAAAGTGAGCAATTTTGGCAACAGCACCACATTGATGCGGTGTGCCACATGGCGATGGGGAGTGAAGCGTGGGCAGCGTGGCTTGGTGAGCACTGCAAACAGCGCAACATTCCTTATCTTTTTGTCAGTACAGCAATGGTATTTGATGCCACAAAAAATGGGCCTTATGGCATCTTTGAAGAAAGAAACACCCAAGATGAATACGGCAAATACAAAGTTCGTTGTGAAGATGCAATCTGGCAAGCAAATCCAGATGCGATGATTGCTCGAATTGGTTGGCAGCTCCATCACCAAGCAGAAGGCAATAACATGTTGGCGCATCTCGACCGCCAATATGAAGAGAACGGCGTTATTACCGCTAGTACAGTTTGGTATCCCGCGACTTCTCATATGGACGATACTGCACTCGCCTTTTTGCAGCTTATTGAGCGGAACGAAGCAGGTTTATACCATTTTGATAGCAACTTAAAGGATAAGTGGAATTTCTACGAACTCGTTTGTGCACTCAAGCAGCATTACAACAAGCCATGGCAAGTGCTGCCAAGCAATGATTATCACCATGACCAACGTCTAACAGATGAACGAATTGCCTTGCCGCCATTGAGTGAACGTTTCAACAAGCCAGAGCAAATCAAACAAGCTGGCATCATAGGAATCAACTGGGGACGCACGCACATTCCCCACTATCGAAACAATGGTGTATCGGTCACAACGTTATGCGCCAACCAAATAGAACCGCTTCAGCAAGCGTGCAGTGAGGAAGCAATCCTAAAGGTAGAAACGAACATCAGCGCACTCAAACAACTCGATGTCGTGACCATCGCGACACCTGCGCATACTCATGCAGAGATCATAAAGACGTTAGGTTCAACCAAGCTGATTTGTGAAAAGCCATTGGTGGGATTGAATTCCGACATCACTCACTGGCAGCAACCGAACTCCAACCTATTGGTTAATTACGCCTTTGCTCAGCTAGAGACCGCCAAGACGATAGAGAAATGGCTCACCTCGCAAACCCAACCTTGTGTGGTCAATCTAATCACCCAAGTTAACCTACCGGGCACCTTCACACTCAAAGAGTGGTTTCTTGAAACAGCCAGTCACCCTATTTCTTGGTTGCTGCACTGCTTCGGAGACTACTCTCAGTCAACACTGATTGAGGAAAACGGCCAACTGATCGTTGAGCTGCAATGTGGCGACCACCAGCTAAGATTTGTATTTGAATTAACCGGTGAGCCGGGCATCGAGCACATTTTAACGATTCAATCCAACCAGACCTTAACCAGTAAAGGCTACTACCGTGTCGGCGAAAAATGGCGTTTCGAGCCCATTCTCGTTAATGGCAACGCGATAAATGATGGAGAGTACAGCGAATCTGATTGCTGGCAGGACGCCAATCAACGCAGTGTCGGTTTGATGCTGGCGATGTTCAATCAAAGCATCAGTTGGGAGAACGGCCTGC
>NZ_JADDYG010000133.1:11070-16459 GCF_015163535.1 Vibrio sp. OPT46
AACTTGGCGCCTTCGATGCGAAAAAAGCCATTTTGATTGAGAAGATGCTCCGTTAGCCATTTCACCAACTAGCTTCCTCTACGTTCCGTAACTTCGATAAAAAGGTCTCACTCGGGACCTTTTTTATTACTCCATTTTTACCTTTGTACAGCTTAGGGAGCTTTTGGACACCCATGATCTAATTACTCCCCATGCTGTACAAAACCCTCTAACCCCAAGTAAACAGGCACAAAAAAGCCGCTTGATTTGAGCAAGCGGCTTTCGGGGTTCCCACTGATATTAAGACTGAACGCTTGTGGTCACCTTAAAGTCAGGGTTCACCGCAGTCAGCTTCTTAATTAGGTAATTCAGTAGTACGCCATACATAGGAACGAACAAACCAAGACTAATAATCAGTTTGAAGCCGTAATCCACCAGCGCGATTTCCGTCCAATGCTCAGCCATAAATGGATCTGGGCTTTGGTAGAACGCAATGGCGAAGAAAGCGATGGTATCAAGTGCATTACCGAAAAGCGTTGAACACGTTGGTGCCACCCACCATTGCTTCATTTGACGTAGGCGGTTGAACACGTGCACATCCATGATCTGACCAAGTAGGTACGCCATGAAGCTAGCAATCGCGATACGAGCAACGAATAAGTTAAATTCCCCTAGGTGACCAAAACCTTGGAATTGACCTTCGAAGAACACCACCGATAAGAAGTAAGACACTGCCAAAGCAGGCAACATCACTAAGAAGATGATCTTACGCGCCAACTGAGCACCGAAAATACGCACAGTTAAGTCAGTCGCTAGGAATATAAATGGGAAAGTGAATGCGCCCCAAGTGGTATGGAAACCGAAAATAGTAAACGGTAGCTGAACTAGGTAATTGCTAGATGCAATAATGACTAGGTGGAATAGAACCAGATAGATAAGGGCGTTGCGCTGCTGCGCAGGGGTAAAGTTACTCATGCGATACCTTTTTAGTTTGGTTTGGGGGTGAGGGAACCCAAATCGAGTCACTGAATAAAGTGGCTCTTACCAACAATGTAAAATGAAAAATAAACTGGCTTGGCTCATTCTGAGCGAAGCGGTGGGCGATTATACATTAACCACTTTTCGCCGCAAGTCGTCTGTTTTACGCAAACGTTTGAGCATAAAAAAGGGTGTTTCATGTGAAACACCCTTTCAAGAAAAATGCTATTTCTAGAAGCCGCGCTGGAACAATCCTGCAAGATAATCCAACTCTTCCCTGCTCTCTTCAATCGCTAACGCTTCAAACCAAATCGCTTCGCTGTAATGCTCTGCTTTCATAAACAGTCGGCAACCTTCAAAGTCGATCAGCCAAGAGTGAATATCTGCATCCCACTGCTTTTCCACCACAGTAGCAGAAAGCAAGCCGACTAAACGCTCACCTAAAGCAGGAAAGCTATCAAGGTCAAAGCTCGGCGCAGTAATGATTAAGCGCCCTTCTTGTGCCATATAGTCCGCTAAGCCAAATTCCTTTTGCATCTTGGTTCCTTATCCGTGGTGAGTAATGTGTTCTTGAATCAAATCAAGGAATGGATCGGCGTACTTCTCTAGTTTGCGCTGACCAACACCGCTAACTGCCAGCATTTCGCCGTAAGACGTTGGCAGAATTTCCGCCATATCAATCAAAGTTGCGTCACTGAAGACCACGTATGGTGGCAAACCATCTTCATCAGCAATCGACTTACGCAGCTTACGTAACTTAGCAAACAGCTTTTTGTCGTAGTTCTTGCTGGTCAGTTTATCTGATTTAGCCGCACGTGCTGCGGTGTCTAAACGTGGAACCGCTAACTCTAGGGTCACATCGCCACGCAAAAGCGGACGCGCCTCTTCGGTAAGTTGCAGCGTTGAGTTACGCGTGATGTTTTGAAACAACAGCCCTTTGTGGATTAACTGACGGAAGATACTCACCCAGTAATCGTGGCTATGATCGCGACCTATCGCGTAGGTAGAAATCTTATCGTGGCCGTTTTCACGTACACGAATGTTTTGCATGCCACGTAGCACTTCTACCACGTAACCCATACCAAAGCTTTGATTAACGCGATAGACACAAGATAACGCCTTACGCGCTTCTTCCGTGGCATCAAAGTGTTTCGGTGGATCTAAGCAAATATCGCAGTTGCCACATGGCTTCTCACGATACTCACCAAAGTAATTTAATAGCACCTGACGACGACAAGTCTGCGCCTCAGCAAAGGCACTCATCGCATTCAGTTTGTGGGTTTCCACCTGCTTCTGTGGACCATCGTCTTTCTCATCCAACATACGGCGCAGCCAACTGATGTCCGCTGGGTCATACAACATCATGGCTTCCGCAGGTAGACCATCACGCCCTGCACGACCGGTTTCCTGGTAGTAGGACTCGATATTGCGCGGGATATCAAAGTGAACCACAAAGCGCACGTTTGGTTTGTTGATGCCCATACCGAATGCCACGGTCGCCACTACAATTTGGATGTCATCACGTTGGAAAGCTTCTTGAACGTAAGCGCGCTCATCAGCGTCCATACCTGCGTGATAACCAGCAGCACGAATGTGGTTGTTGCACAGCTTCTCGGTCACCATCTCAACTTTCTTACGGCTACCACAATAGATGATGCCGCAGTTACCCTTTTGGGTTTCAAGATAACGAACGATTTGCGAAACCGGCTTGTGCTTCTCAACTAAGTTGTAGCGAATGTTAGGACGGTCGAAGCTGCCTAGATAAACCTCTGGATTATTCAGTTGCAGACGCTCAAGAATATCTCGGCGCGTTGCATCATCCGCCGTCGCCGTCAGCGCCATAAATGGCACATGGGAAAACTGCTGCTTAAGTTGACCAAGCGCGGCGTATTCTGGACGGAAGTCGTGTCCCCACTGGGAAATACAATGCGCTTCATCGACGGCAATCATCGATAGCGGCAAGTTTTCCAAGCGCTCAATGAAATCACGCATCAATACGCGTTCTGGCGAGACGTACACCAACTTAAGATGACCAGTGTGCATGCGGTTATACACGCTGAGCAGTTCTTCACGAGGCATGGTCGAGTTAATGCATTCAGCCGCTACACCGTTGGCTTTAAGCTGGTCCACTTGGTCTTTCATCAGCGAAATAAGCGGAGAAATCACCAAAGTAATACCAGAGCGAACCAAAGCAGGGATTTGATAACACAGCGACTTACCGCCACCAGTAGGCAGAATAACTAAGCTGTCGCGACCTTCTATCGCAGCGTCAATCACCAACTGCTGACCATCACGGAACTCTTGGTAACCAAACACATCCTCCAACACACGTTGAGGCGTTACAGGCAAATCAGATTGTTCGGCTAACAAGGTCGAGGTCATGAAAAGTCTCAGATTGGGTCTTAAAAAAGAGGTGCTTATGCATACCACTGGCACACAAAGTGAGGGCACATTGTAATGGGGTTTCATGGTGAATAAAACCGCAAATTGTTAGGTGTTTCGCATCACGACTCGTATACTGATTTTCTGCTCTATAAAACACACAATTAGGTGACACTTCATGACACCAGAAGACGAACAACAACGCGCGCGGCAAGGTATCTTGCTAGCGATTGGCGCGTATACCATGTGGGGCATTGCGCCGATGTACTTTAAGTCCATCGCACAAGTATCTCCTTTGGAAATTCTAAGCCACCGAGTGATATGGTCTTTCTTTTTGCTTGCTGCACTCCTCCATTTTGGCCGTCACTGGCGCTCGGCTTACCACATCGCGAAAGACAAAACGAAAATCGCTTACCTGATCGCAAGTTCCATGCTAATTGGCGGCAATTGGTTGATTTTCATTTGGGCGGTAAACTCGAATCATATGCTCGACGCCAGCTTAGGTTATTACATTAACCCACTGATCAACGTCTTACTCGGGATGGTCTTCCTTGGTGAGCGACTGCGTAAATTACAGTGGTTCGCGGTTGTATTGGCAGGTTGTGGCGTACTCGTTCAACTGATTGTATTTGGCTCCGTACCTGTTGTTGCGATGGCGTTAGCAATGAGCTTCGGCTTTTATGGCTTATTAAGAAAGAAAGTCAGTGTCGATGCAAAAACTGGCTTGTTTATCGAGACATTACTTCTACTGCCAGTGGCCGCTGTTTATTTGCTTTTTGTTGCCGATACACCAACCTCAAATATGCTTACGAATCCACTTACGTTAAATAGTTTGTTGATCGCGGCTGGGGTTATAACAACCCTGCCACTGCTGTGCTTTACGGGTGCAGCAACAAGACTCAAATTATCGACTTTGGGCTTTTTCCAATATATAGGCCCAAGCTTAATGTTTTTACTTGCAGTATTGATGTATGGCGAACCCTTTACCATGGATAAAGCGATCACTTTCGTCTTTATTTGGGGAGCACTAGTCGTGTTTAGCTTTGATGGATTACGTAATAACCGTCGCTCACGCCGAATCGTTCAGCCACAGTGATCGTTTTTTACAAGACAAGTTAGAAATTGCCAGATAAGCTTGGTCATAATGTGACCAAGCTTTTTTATTTAATGGAACATATTCAGTACTACGCAACCGACCATGACAACTTGAGTCTAATAGAGGCGAAATACCAGAAATTTGCTTTTCAAAGGCATTACCATCTGGATTTTCATCTCGGCCTGATCACGCATGGTGCGCAGAAGTTCCAATACCAAGGTAACAGCCACCAAGTTGGTCACGGGCAAATTGTGATTATGCCGCCGGATGAGCTGCACGACGGGCAATCTAAGCTCGAAAGTGGCTACGAAGTGAATGTGTTTGCGATCGAACCTCACCTATTGAGCGATCTGGCTGATCTTAAGCAAAACGGTCAAATAATACACTTCAACGAGCTGATCATCTCGGATCCACAGATATTTTCACAACTTAGTAACTTACACGGGCTACTTCGTCGTGAAAACCTCAGCCAACTCACCAAAGATTGCCTTCCTTTTGAAGGATTTAACCAGCTTTTTGATCGCTACGGATCGCTTGAGCGACAAAAAGTGGTGCCATTAGGAAATCAATCACTTGGAACGTTAAAAGATTATCTAATGGCGAACCTCGACCAAGCGGTGCGTTTGGATTCGCTATCAGAACTGTGCCAACTGAGCCCAACTCAGTTCCAGCGCCACTTTAAAGCGCAAACTGGCATGACGCCTTATGCATGGTTCGCACGCCTGCGCCTCGAACAAGGCATGAAGTTACTGCAAGCTGGCCAATGTAGTACCGACGTCGCCCATCAAATCGGTTTCTACGATCAAGCGCATTTCAGCAAAGCGTTTAAGCAGACCTACGGCGTTTCCCCTTCTCAAGTGACTCGTTAATTTCATTTACCGAGAAAGCTGTCAGTTTTTTACAAGCGCCACGGGTGACTTACCACGACAATAGCCGCATTGGTTAAATTTGAGA
>NZ_JADDYG010000133.1:16469-22406 GCF_015163535.1 Vibrio sp. OPT46
TCTATGATCAAGCGCATTTCAGCAAAGCGTTTAAACAGACCTACGGCGTTTCCCCTTCTCAAGTGGCTCGTTAATTTCATTTACCGAGAAAGCTGTCAGTTTTTTACAAGCGCCACAGGTGACTTACCACGACAATAGCCGCATTGGTTAAATTTGAGATGTGTTATGAATGAATCCACCATATTGCTGACACTCGCCAGCATTCACTTTATTGCCCTAATGAGTCCAGGTCCGGACTTTGCGCTGGTCGTACAAAATGCGACGCGTCATGGTCGTCAAACTGGCTTGTACATTGCGTTGGGATTGTCCGTCGGTATTTTGCTGCACTCTTTGTTCAGCCTGACAGGTGTGAGTTTTGTCGTCCACCAGCACCCAGTGCTGTATTCCGTGGTACAACTGCTCGGTGGTAGTTACCTGCTCTACTTGGGAATTGGCGCATTGCGTGCCGTGATCTCGATGATCCAAAAACCACAGACGGATCAACCTAAGAAGCAAAATAACCTAGTGATCAGCAATAAGCGTCAAGCGTTTGCTAAAGGGTTTGCGACCAACATTCTTAACCCAAAAGCCCTGGTGTTCTTTGTCAGTTTGATGTCGAGTTTAGTCCCAGCAGGTATGTCGATTACTGGCAAAGGTATTGCACTGGTCATCCTGTTTGGCTTGTCGCTATTCTGGTTCTCTAGCCTTGCATGGATGCTGTCGACACAGCGCTTACAGCGTAAATTGCAACAAGCGGGTATCTACATCGACGGTCTATGCGGCGTGGTATTTACTCTAGTGGGCGGCAGTATTCTATACCAAACTATCAATACTTTTATCGGATAAAGTACTGATTTAAAAGCGTAGCACAATCGACATTTCTAAGATTGCTGACTCGACGTGACTCTCCATAACTGCCAAGCTCAAAGCACAAAACTGGCAACATGGAGAGTCATCATGCATTGGACGTTCAACCGACTCGTGACCACGGGTCTTTTTCTTACTTCCCCACTAATCTTATCTACCTCAGTCTTTGCTAACCAAGCAGCAGATGCGGTTGCGCCGGAGCACAGCACTGGCTTCAAGCAAAAACAACTGGTCAAAGCGAAAGATTATATGGTTACCGCTGCTAACCCAATTGCAACCCAAGCTGGTGCGGATGTTATTGCCCAAGGTGGTAATGCTATTGATGCTATGGTTGCCGTGCAGCTGATGCTGGGCTTGGTAGAACCGCAATCATCAGGTATTGGTGGTGGCGCCTTCTTAGTGTATTGGGACAGTGAGAAACAAAAACTAACTACGTATGATGGACGCGAAACCGCACCGCTCGCCGCGACGCCGAAACTCTTTTTAGACGAAAAAGGACAACCCCTACAATTTTACGATGCGGTTGTCGGCGGGCGCTCCGTTGCCACTCCTGGTACAGTGAAACTGCTGTGGGACACGCACCAGAAATACGGCAAGTTGGAATGGAAGAAGATCATCCAACCCGTGATTACCTTGGCTGAGCAAGGTTTCGAAGTCAGTCCTCGCCTCGCGAGTCTGATTGAGAAAGATACTAAGCGCCTATCACGCTTCCCTGCGACTAAGGCTTACTTCTTCAATCCAGACGGCTCACCAAAAACCGAAGGCACGTTGTTGAAGAACCCTGAATACGCGCAAACTCTGACGGCAATTGCAGAGCAAGGGGCAAAAGCTTTCTATCAAGGCGATATCGCTACAGACATCATCAAGACCGTACAGAATGCACCGGGCAATCCTGGCGTATTGGCACAACCTGACTTTGATGCGTTCCAAATCAAGCAACGTGAGCCGGTTTGTGCGGCTTATCAAAGCTATGATATCTGCGGCATGGGACCACCTAGCTCTGGCGCATTGACGGTTGGACAGATTCTCGCGATCACCGAGCAATACGATCTTAAAGGTTGGGGAGCCGAAAGCGCGAAATCATGGCAAGTGATCGCCGATGCATCGCGCCTTGCGTTCGCGGATCGTGGTAAATACATGGCTGACCAAGATTATGTGCCAATGCCAACCGAAGGCTTGCTTGATAAAGATTATCTCAAACAACGTGCTGAGCTCATTCAAGTCGGTAAAGCCTTGAGTAAGGCTGAAGCCGGTAATCCTCCTTGGTCGCACGCCATGAACTTAAGCATGGACCAATCGATCGAGTTGCCTTCCACCAGCCATTTCAATATCGTCGATAAGCAAGGCAATGTGGTTTCAATGACAACAACCATCGAGAACGCCTTTGGCTCACGCTTGATGGTGCGCGGCTTCTTGCTCAATAACGAACTGACCGATTTCTCTTTCCGCACGCATCAAGATGGTGTGCCAATCGCAAACCGATTAGAACCGGGCAAACGCCCACGTTCATCTATGGCACCAACCATTATGATGAAGGATGACAAGCCTTACATGGCAATTGGCTCACCGGGTGGCAGCCGCATTATTGGTTACGTCGCACAAGCCATTATCGCCCACACGCAATGGGATATGGACATCCAAAGCGCGATTAATCAGCCACGATTGCTGAACCGTTTTGGCACCTTAGATATTGAGCAAGGTACCGCCGCAGAGGGCTTACAGCCTGCTCTGGAGAAGATGGGCTTTAAAACCGATGTTCGGGATTTGAACTCTGGTCTGCATGCGATACGAATAACAAAAGACGGTCTTGAAGGCGCTGCGGATCCAAGACGTGAAGGTGCCGCTATCGGGCAGTAAGAGTCTTTCGCTCGACCCCTTGTGCGAGATCTCTCACAAAGGGTTGAGCAAACCTCTCTTTTTTAATGGTAAAACCGTACAGAAAAGAGCATAAGCCATTGAATTTAATACTCATGTATCTTTTTTGAACGCTAAGAGAGTTAAAAAATGTGAGATTAGCCCGTTGTTGGAAATCGTTAAACACGTAATATTAAACCTGTCGGAAGGATGCTGACACGGAACAGGAAACACCACGGACTTGGTGAACTTCAGGAAGAAGAAACGGTTATTCAGGATGAATAGTCGGGCATGGATTGCAAAATTGGACATTGAACGGAATCAATAGTGACTAGGATGGTTGCTACTAAGGACGGGAAATGGACACCTCTGGACGAGGCAAGGATTTGAACATCAGGATGATGTCAGGGACACCGCTCAGGGAACAAGTGATGAGAGCTAACGAGGATAGTTAGCAGACCAGGATAAGGTCACTAAGGACACCGCTAGGAAGGCGACGTAAGGATTAAGCTGACGGATTCAGCACACTATCATGGATTAGATGCATGGAGCACTTTTAGTAGCTGGATTGCTGCGAGTAAGACTATAACCCCGATGGGCGCAAGCCCTCGGGGTTTTTCTTTGCCTAAAGTTTTTCTCAGTAGATCTGCTGAAAACAGGCATTCACCCACAACGCCCACCTTTCACTTCAAACGGCATCGTTAAGTCGCGCTTTTGTACTCCATTTATCATTCCATTTTCTCCTGCGTTAGCGACACCAAAACTGCACAAACAAAAAGAGCCGCCGAAGCAGCTCTTAAGTTGATGAGTTTTGGTCAAGCCTTACAGTTTCTCTAGTCGTGCGTAAGCAGTTACCAACCATTTGATGCCTTCACCGTTAAAGGCAATCTGTACACGGCTCTGTGGACCACTGCCTTCGAAGTTGATGATGGTGCCTTCACCAAACTTTGGATGCATCACACGAGAACCTAGCGTAAAGCCGGTTTCATTAAAGCTCTCTTTCACAACAGTTTGGCTAAATCGACCACTGCTTGAAGGACGGCTAACTTGCGCCTTCATTCGTACTTCATCCAAGCATGTTTCTGGCAGTTCACGAATAAAACGAGACGGTTTATGGTATTTATCCTGACCGTACAAACGACGCATTTCAGCATAAGTGATGTACAGTTTCTGCATTGCACGGGTCATGCCTACGTAACACAGACGACGTTCTTCTTCTAAGCGCCCTGCTTCTTCTGCCGACATTTGGCTTGGGAACATGCCTTCTTCCACACCGACCATAAACACCAATGGGAACTCTAGACCTTTCGCACTGTGTAATGTCATGAGCTGAACCGCATCTTCAAATTCGTCCGCTTGTCCTTCGCCCGCTTCTAGTGCTGCGTGGGTTAGGAATGCCGTCAGCAGTGACATGTCTTCGGCTTCTTCTGGTTTCTCGAATTGGCGAGTTGCGGTCACCAATTCCTCCAAGTTCTCAATACGTGCCTTAGACTTTTCGCCTTTCTCTTGCTCGTACATCGCGAACAAGCCCGAGTATTTAATCACATGGTCAGTTTGGTGATGCAGCGGCATCTCTAAGGTGTCGTCTTCTAGCGCGGTGACAAGCTCGATAAAACGGCTCAGAGCACCAGCAGCGCGACCAGCAAGCACCTTCTCGTCCAACATTGCCACACTCGCTTCCCACATGGTGCAACCACGATCACGAGCCGCAAAGCGGATGGTTTCAAGCGTCTTATCGCCCAAACCACGCGTTGGCGTATTCACCACACGTTCAAACGCCGCATCATCGTTACGGTTGGCAATCAGACGCATGTAGCTCAAGGCATCTTTGATTTCCTGACGTTCGAAGAATCGCATGCCGCCGTAGATACGGTAAGGCAGACCGGCTTGAATTAACGCTTCTTCCAGAACACGCGACTGGGCGTTGTTACGGTAAAGCATCGCAGCGTCATTCAGAGCACCGCCCTTGTCTTGCCACTCTTTGATTTTGTTCACCGCAAAACGGGCTTCATCTAATTCGTTGTAAGCGCTGTAAACCGAGATAGGCTCACCGACCACGCCATCCGTCCACAACTCTTTACCCATACGCTCGGTGTTATTCGCAATCAGGGTGTTAGATGCTTCCAGAATGGTCTTGGTTGAACGGTAGTTTTGCTCAAGACGAATGGTATTTACGCTTGGGAATTCGAGCGTAAACTTCTCAATATTCTCGACTTTTGCACCACGCCAACCATAAATCGACTGGTCGTCATCACCTACGATCATCACGTGACACTCAGGACCCGCCATCATACGTAGCCAAGCATATTGAATGTTGTTGGTATCTTGGAACTCATCGACCAAGATGTGCTTAAAGCGTGCTTGGTAGTGTTCACGGACGAACTTGTTATCACGCAGTAGCTCATGTGCGCGCAGCAAGATTTCCGCAAAATCGACTAAACCAGCACGGTCACACGCCTCTTGGTAAGCGGTGTACAACTGCAGATATGTCTTGGTTACTGGATCATGGTACGCATCAATGTGCGACGGGCGCAGACCTTCGTCTTTCTTACCGTTAATCCACCATGCCACTTGGCGTGCCGGCCACTGCTTCTCATCGAGGTTTTGCGCTTTAATCAAACGCTTTAGTAGACGCTGTTGGTCGTCACTGTCAATGATTTGGAAATCTTCCGGTAGCTTCGCATCAAGATAGTGTGCACGCAGAATACGGTGACAAATGCCGTGGAAAGTACCATTCCACATACCGCCTGCACTGCCCATCATTAGCTCTTCGATACGTCCACGCATCTCTGCCGCCGCCTTATTGGTAAAGGTTACCGACATGATTGAAAACGGAGAAGCTTGCTCGACCGACATCAGCCAAGCGATACGGTGAACAAGAACGCGTGTCTTACCACTTCCTGCGCCAGCAAGAACGAGCAAGTTTTCTAGAGGTGCTGCAACGGCTTCACGTTGTTTATCGTTCAAACCGTCGAGTAATAGAGATGGATCCATCATGATGAGAGCTACTGGTTATTTATACATAAAAACCGATTATAACCTAAACAACCGGGTGCTGTTTAGACAAAACTTGATAAAAAAATTGATGTTTTTTTGCCCAACACATCAATTAGTTATACCTATTTGACCCTACAAACCTATTTACTTCAGAAATTTTTCTGAAAGTTTTTTAGCCAGTTTCCTATCTTTTAAGTTAAGCAAGTTGATAACAAAAACGCCAAAACAGGCGATTCATCT
>NZ_JADDYG010000133.1:22416-31222 GCF_015163535.1 Vibrio sp. OPT46
CGATGTTTTTTTGCCCAATACATCAATTAGTTATATCTATTTGACCCTACAAACCCATTTACTTCAGAAATTTTTCTGAAAGTTTTTTAGCCAGTTTCCTATCTTTTAAGTTAAGCAAGTTGATAACAAAAACGCCAAAACAGGCGATTCATCTTGCCAACTTAAAGTAAAGGAAATCATTCAGAGGAATTTATTATGAAAAAGTCGAATCTAGCTGTTACTGCTGCTGTTACTGGTCTTCTAGCTCTTGGTGGCACAATGCTAACTGCAGCTCCAGCTGTCGCTGCTGAAAAAGAAAAGTGCTATGGCGTTTCTAAAGCAGGTAAAAACGACTGTGCAACAAAAAGCAGCTCATGCGCTGGTACTTCTAAAGAAGATAACCAAAAAGACGCATTCGTAGTCGTACCAAAAGGTCTTTGTGACAAGCTCGCTGGCGGTAGCACTTCTTCTTCATAATCTTTTATCGCTAGCTATTGTGAGGATGCGTTGACGCTCAACCAACGCAAAGCCAAGACGCATCCTTCTCTTCCCGCACGATTTGAAAAGGAGTTTCACGTGAAACACCACACCTTCCACGACCTTGTTGGAGTTGGATTAAGAACCCCTCACCTCGATTACTTTAGCCAAAACCAACCCGAGTTGTCTTGGTTAGAAATCCACAGTGAAAACTATTTCCAACCCAATGCAACAGAGCGCCATCAGCTACAAACGCTTCGCGAGCAATATCAAATTAGCTGCCACGGTATTGGTTTGTCGCTAGGTTCGGTGGAACGTGTTAGTCAAAAGCATCTTGCGCAACTTAAAGCACTGATTGACTCAATCGACCCAATCCTTGTTTCTGACCATTTAAGTTGGAGTGAAAACGGCGGTCACTACTTTAATGACCTGCTTCCACTTCCGTATACGGAAGAAGCGCTCAACGTGTTCACTCGTAACGTGAATGAAGTGCAGGAATATTTGCAACGCGAGATCTTGATAGAGAACCCATCTAGTTATGTGAAGTTTCAACATTCGACCATCAGCGAATGGGAGTTTCTTACCGAAGTGCAAAAGCGCACTGACTGTCGTTTATTGCTCGATTTAAACAATGTTTATGTTTCGGCGTTCAACCACGGTTTTGATTGCGACACATACCTAGATGCGATTCCAGCCGACAAAGTGGATGAGATTCACTTGGCAGGTTTTACCATTAAACAACTCGACAAAGGTGAGATATGGATTGATACCCATAGCCGCCCAGTTAGCGATGAAGTTTGGCAGTTGTTTTCACAGTGGACAAAAAAACACGGTCCACGTCATACGTTGATTGAATGGGATTTGGATATCCCCGCGCCAGAAGTCTTATTAGGAGAAGCACAGAAAGCATCGCAACTACTGTTGCAAGGCACACTTCCAAGTGAACAAAGCGAACCAAGGAAGGCATCATGAATCTAGCCACCTTACAAAGCCAGTTTGCTAAAGCCCTACACTATCAAGCACTCGGTGAAGATTGCGATATTGCCAGTGATACGTTTACCGCTGATGAACGCATGCAGATTTACCGCAATAACTTTATCGTCAGCTTAAGCGAGGTGTTATCCGCGACCTACCCGATGGTTGAAGCGCTGCTTGGTGAAGAATGCTTTGAACAGATAGCTCGCCAGCATGTTCTTTCTTACCCATTAGAAGAAGGAGATGTGGTGCATTATGGCGACGGCTTTCAAGACACCATCATGCAGTTTAGTCAGGTGATCGCACAAGCACCTTACAGCCCTGAAGTCGCACGCTTCGAATGGCATATCGACCTCGCTCGTCAAGCACAGTATGAACAATCCAATGCGGCAGCATTAAAACCGCTTGCGTTACTTGGCGAAGTGAGTGAGGAGCAACAACCCGCTTTGGTTTTGCACCTTAAACAAGGCTGCCGCAGCTTTGACTCCAGCTACGCAGTATTTGATTTGTTCAGCGCGATTCAAACTGGCCAATTCGAACAACTTAATATCAACCAATTACAGCAAGGTGTCATCTCGATTCAAGCCAATGGAGAAGCCTTGTGTCACGCACTCGATGCCGATGTGTTCCAACTGCTGCAATGTTTAGAGCAGAAGCAGAGTTTGAGCGAAATACCTGAAGTTTTACTCGCTCATCTCAATCGCATCATGGCACTCGATATTGTTGACGGCTTTACATTGCAATCAATCTAAGGAGCACTCTATGACGGATACGGTTAAAAACTTAGTGAATCGGTACGACGATTTAATCAGTACCCTACAAGCTGGCTTTGTCCCTTTACTACTTCTCTTTTGTCGCTTGTGGGTAGCCTGGGTGTTCTTCAATTCAGGACTAATCAAAATCTCATCTTGGGATAGCACGCTGTACTTATTTGAGCTGGAATACCAAGTGCCAATCTTGCCATGGGAATTGGCGGCTTATTTAGGTACGGCTGCGGAGTTGGTTCTACCGGTGTTCTTGGCACTGGGATTGATTACCCGCCCGATGGCAGCAATGCTGTTTGTGTTCAACATCATCGCAGTGATCTCTTACCCACTGTTGTGGGAGAAAGGTTTTTATGACCACCAACTTTGGGGATTGATGATTCTTATCGTAATCGTATGGGGGCCAGGACCGCTGTCTTTGGACCACATCCTGAAAAAGAAAATGACGAGCTAAAAAAATCCCCGCATCATGCGGGGATTTTTTATTATTTATTCAAGTAAGCCAGTAGCTCTTCTGCTGAGATACCTTGCTGAGCGAGGTCTTTTGCCATCTGCTCGACTTGTTCATCTTTGCGTGACTCAATCACTTGCTGAAATTGGTACACGATATCACGCAAAATTGGCAGAGGTACTTGTTTAGCCGCACTACGAATACGCTCGGAGCTTTGATTACCCAGCTCATTAAGCAACTTGCCAAACATCACCTTTTCTGGTGAATCTTCCATTTGCTCTAGAATACGAGCCATTTCATACGTGGTTAACGACATTACTTTTTGAGTTCCGTTATGGTGTCAGGAAAAGTCTGAGTGACAAATATACACGCCTTACTTACATTGGAAAATACTAAATTACACTGATTTACGCTTTCGCAAAGCTCGAGTGCCAGTTCTTCCCTGCTTTTGTAAACAGAACGACCAACGCAGGTAATAGGACCCACATATGAATTGCGATCAAGGTTTGTGGATCCAGAGATAAGCGTTGCAGTGTACCCACCAACAAACCAGAGCCACTCATTTGGAACAATCCAAGCAGTGCAGCTGCCGTGCCCGCCTTATCACCAAACGGTTCTAACGCTTTCCCTGCCGCTGCACCCAGAATGAATGCAAAACCTACAGAAGACATAAAGATAGGTAACATGAAAGAAAGCGCGGTATTCTGACCATTCATCACTAGCATGATCACACCTGCGAGACCCAGAGTTGAGATCCCGGTGACTAAGGTGTTGTGAGTTCCAACGCGCTCCATAAACTTAGGCGCCAGCATACATGCCGCAATGTTTATCACCGCATTTACACCAAACCAGAAAGTGAATTCATTCATCGACAGCCCCATCCCCGTCATCAATACCGACGGTGCTGAGGTAACGTAAGCAAGAATAACCGCCATCGCCATCAAGCATAATGACGCATGGAAAACAAAAGATGGTGTGCTAAGCACTGCCCAATACCGACTAAGCTTAAACACGGCTTGCTTTTCTGTTGACGGGTTAGTCTCTTTCATCATGAAAAACATCAATGATCCAGACACCACAGCAAAACCAGCCATAAAGCTAAAGTTAGCACGCCAGTCAAATTGCTGAGTTAACCAGCTACCTAGAATTGGAGCTAAAGCCGGAATGAAACAAATCGCACCGTTAAGGTAGCTGATCATTTTGCCGCTTTTTTCCGGGCCAAAGATATCGCGAACTGTTGCAAAGGCTGCTACCGATGTCGCACACGCACCTAAGCCTTGTAGCAGTCGGGAAACCAACATCCACTCAATATTTTGAGCACTCCACGCCAATAAAGCGCTCATCGCGTAAATGGTGATACCGCCCAATGCAACAGTTCGACGTCCGAGTTTATCTGCTAGGGGACCTGCGAATAGCTGACCAACACCCATAGCAAATAAGAACCAAGTGATCGTGTCTTGTGCTAGCGCATTATCGACCTGAAAAGTGGAAGCAATAAGAGGTAAAGCAGGTAGATAAATATCAATCGCTAAAGGACTGAAAAGAACCAAAAGGGTCAATAACGCCATCTGTTTTTTACTATTAGAAAACTGGCTAGACACACAACACTCCGAATTGGATAAAGAACTTTGGATAAAGCTTAATCATCTGATGATATGAATGGAAATGATGTATAATCATGAGCATTATTCCTCAGAGGAAATTCACTGTGAACGTCGAAAAACTGGCTCGTATCGATTTAAATCTATTGGTCTGCTTTAAAGTGCTGATTGAAGAGTTAAACGTTACTCGTGCAGCCCACCGATTGTGCTTAAGCCAATCCGCCGTAAGTAAATCACTGGCTAAACTGCGCATTCAATTTGATGACCCTCTTTTCACTCGAAACTCACATGGATTAACACCTACGCCGCGCGCATTGTTTCTTAAACCGAAACTGGATCTGTTGATAAATCAGTTAGAAGTGCTGACTCAACCCGAAGAGTTTTCTCCGCAAAGCAGCGAATACCGTTTTCAAATAGCAGCGGTAGAGAGTGTCTACCCTCTCATTCTACCCCATTTCTTACCGGCGATTTTTCAACAAGCACCTGGCGTGACCATAAGCACACACCCGTGGTCGGATAATACATTTAAAATGCTTCAACGCGGCGAACTGGATTTAGGCTTAACTGGAAAAGATATCGATATAAACGATGCCAAGCTGACTCTTCAACCACCCGATGACATTTGCGAGTTGGAAATTTATCGTGATTACCAAATGTGCATCATTCGCAAAAACCACCCTGCGCTAAAACAACCTTGGAATCTGGAAGCCTATCTCGCCCTACGCCATGTACAAGTACGTTGTGATGGCAACGACCGTTGGTTGCTAGATTATCGCCTTGCAGATATTGGCGCCGACCGCGATATTGCCGTCACCGTGCCCGACTTTAACAGTGCCGCAAGTTTATGTTCATACACCGACTTTATCTTTACTGCGCCAAGTCATTTTGTGCAACTTGCGGCCAAACAGCTTGATTTGGTCGTGCTGCCACTACCGTTAGAATTCCCACCTATGGCTTACACTTTATTCTGGCACCGAGATAGAGAAAACGACCCTGCATTAGGCTGGCTACGTACGATGATCACACAAAAAACCGATCACCTTAGATAAAAACACCGCACTCAATTTGCGCTTAGCGGCTAAAATGAGTAGCTTAACTGTCGTAGTCCTTTTTGGCTCATCTATGGCCTAGTTGTACTCCGACTCTATTGAAGTGATTGCGAACCTCAATGGAATCGTAAACTGCATGAAGCAGATGGAAACAGCTCCCACACCTGAGCATGAAGGAGCGGTAATTTGAAGGAATAACACAGATGCACAACGATACCCAAAGCCGCGTGAATGCAATTCGCGAATGGCTAGCACAACATAATATTGATGCCCTACTTGTCCCACATGAAGACGAGTACTTGGGCGAATACGTACCAGCGCACAACGAGCGTTTACATTGGCTAACTGGCTTTACTGGTTCTGCTGGTGCTGCGGTAATCACCAAAGACAAAGCCGCTATCTTTGTTGATGGTCGCTACACAGTACAAGTAACAAAGCAGGTTCCTGCTGATCTATTCGAATACCGTCACTTGATTGAAGAGCCTGCACTAGATTGGATTAAAGACCATCTTGCAAATGGCGCGTCTGTGGCAATCGACCCTCGCATGCACAACTCTGCTTGGCTAGACATGGCACAAGCAAAACTTGCAGGTACCCTTGAGCTTAAGATTCTCGATAGCAACCCAATTGATGAACTGTGGCACGACCGCCCTGCTCCTGTGGTTTCTGATGTTCGCCTAATGGCAACAGAAACAGTTGGACAATCAAGTGAAAGCAAACGCCAAGAAATCGCAGAGCTCGTGAAAAAAGCCGGTGCAGACAGCGCAGTGATCACAGCACTTGATTCTATCTGTTGGTTGCTCAACGTTCGTGGTCTAGATGTATCACGTCTACCAGTTCTGCTTTCTCACGCGATTCTGCACTCAGACTCAAGCGTGGAATACTTCCTAGATCCTGCTCGCCTACCTGCTGAGTTTGACGCTCATGTTGGTGCCGGCGTGACGGTTCATCACCCAGAAGCATTGCAAGCACGACTAGAAAACCTAACTGGCAAGAATGTACTGGTTGACCCTGCAACAAGTAACGCGTGGTTTAAGCTGGTGCTTCAAAACGCTGGCGCATCTGTGGTGAGTAAAGCTGATCCATGCCTAATGCCAAAAGCAGCAAAGAACGCAGTTGAAATCGCAGGCATGAAAGCATGTCATATCCGCGATGGCGTAGCGATGAGTAAGTTCCTTTCTTGGTTAGATGCTGAAGTCGTTGCGGGTAACCTGCATGATGAAGCGACGCTGGCAGACAAACTGGAAGCGTTCCGTAGCGAAGACCCGACACTTATGGATCTTAGCTTCGATACTATCTCGGCAGCAGGTGGCAACGCGGCGATGTGTCACTATAATCACGAGAACCAACCTGAACCTGGCAAGCTAGAACTGAACACACTTTACCTAGTGGATTCAGGCGGTCAGTACCTAGATGGCACGACAGACATTACGCGTACCATCGCGATCGGTCAGCCTTCACAAGAGATGATTAAACAATTCACTCTCGCGCTAAAAGGCCACATCGGTGTTGCACGTGCACGTTTCCCGAAAGGCACACGTGGTTACCAAATCGATACGCTAGCTCGTCAGCACCTGTGGGCGGAGGGCTACGATTACGATCACGGTACTGGTCACGGTGTCGGTCACTTCCTAAGTGTTCATGAAGGTCCGGCGAGCATTTCGAAGAAGCAAATCGACGTGCCTCTAACAGAAGGTATGGTGCTATCCAACGAGCCAGGTTACTACCGTGCGGATGCGTTTGGTATCCGTATCGAGAACCTAGAGCTTGTTGTTGAAACCCCAACTAACGGTGACTTCCCTGTTCTATCATTTGAGTCGCTAACACGCTGTCCAATCGACAAGCGCAATATCAACGTTGATATGCTAACTCGTCCAGAGCTTGCTTGGTTGAATGATTACCATCAGAAGGTATGGGATGAGATCAGCCCACTTGTTGAGGGTGATGTGAAAGAGTGGCTTCGTCAAGCAACGCTACCAGTAGCACACAGCTAGAAGCTAGAAGCTAGAAGCTAGAAGCTAGAAAAAAGTAGAGGGTTGATGTTTTGCATCAGCCCTCTTTTTTTGCCTATGTTTCACGTGAAACATAACGATGACCAGTGGCTTTCTTTGCTACTTAACCAGAATACGCCGAGTGCCAATCTCGCCATACAGGGTCAAAGCCTTTGGCTCGAATCATATCTTCCACAGAACCTGCGCTTCGCTCATCACTGATCTCAAACTGCTCGAGTTCAACATCATCCATCGCATAACCACCCGGCTGAGTTTTCGATGCAGCAGACATACTGGTAATGCCTAAAGGCAATGCGTTATCTCTAAACTTCGGTGACTCACGAGTCGATAATGACAACTCCACTTCTGGATTCAACAAACGATAAGCGCAAATCAGCTGAACAAGTTGCTTATCCGTCATGACTGATTTGGGTTGGAGCGCACCCTCACAAGGACGCAAACGTGGGAAAGAAATCGAGTAACGAGTCTGCCAATACGTGCGCTCAAGATAGTCCAAGTGCGCTGCCACATAAAAACAGTCGGTACGCCACTCTTCCAACCCTATTAAAGCACCAATACCGATCTTATCGATGCCCGCCTTTGCAAGACGATCGGGTGTATCCAATCGGTATTCAAAATCCATCTTATTGCCACGCAAATGGTGCTCGGCATACGTCGAAGGATGATACGTTTCTTGATAAACCATCACCGCATCCAAACCCAATGTCTTGAGCTCAGCGTATTCGTCTTGATCAAGTGGCTGTACTTCCATCGCCAAATAGTTAAAACGTTGCTTAATCATCGGCACCATTTCGCGGAAGTATTTCATACCCACTTTAGTTTCGTGCTCGCCAGTCACCAGCAATACGCTATCAAACTTCATGCGTTTAATGGCTTCAACTTCTGCAGCCACTTCGTCCCGATTCAAAGTACGACGCTTGATTCTGTTCTCCATAGAGAAGCCACAATAAGTACAAGCATTGGCGCACAAGTTAGAAAGGTACAGTGGAATGTAAAGCGACATGGTATTACCAAAACGCTTGCGAGTTGCCGAGTATGACAGCTGCGCCATTTGCTCTAAGTACGCTTCAGCCGCTGGTGAAATTAGCGCTTTAAAGTCTTCCAAATCACGCTTGGGTTTATTCAATGCTCGCTCGACATCTTGTGCCGTTTTCGCGTAGATCGACATCGAGATGTCATCCCAATTAAGCTGCTTAAATTGTTCAACGAAGCTCATGTTTTCCTCGCTTAATAGCTAAACCAATCTAGGACTAAAGCTCATCTAGGAATGACGTCAGTGGACTCGACGCAACCGCATGAGAAACCTTACCGGCAAGTCCAGCTTCATAAGCCATACGCCCGGACTCTACCGCCAACTTAAATGCCTTCGCCATCGCAACGGGATCGCTCGAAGCTGCAATCGCTGTATTGACGAGCACGGCATCCGCGCCCATTTCCATCGCACGCGCGGCATGTGAAGGAGCACCAATACCCGCATCAACAACGACAGGAACATTAG